>VBPP01000275.1:2712-3480 GCA_005877365.1 Nitrososphaerota archaeon | reverse complement strand
CGGTGCAGAAATTACCACTCGCCGTTCACGCAGTGGTAGGAATCTCTAAATCGGGAGCTCTCCTCCTGAGTGGTGCAATGGCCGTAAAGAAACTGAAGAAACGACAGACAAAAACCGTAGCGAAGTCCGTCTCGAAGGCGCTGTAGGTAGACGCCGTCGCCCACCGCCATATGGTGTTGGGCGACTCCTCTTTCTGACTGCGGAATTCTTGCTCATAAAGAAGTAGAAGCAGCAGCCCGATAACCCCGACCCAGACTATTGTTATTCGATTAACGGGCCGGGTGGGATTTGAACCCACGACCTACAGCTTTCTCTGTAGGATAGGAGGATCGGCTTTTACTCTGCCGCGCTGTCCATACTCCGCTCTCCTCGATCTGCGCTACCGGCCCATTCAGTCCCTAGGCGGGTCGGAGGCTCGTATTTTACCTATCATTGATTCAACAGGCGGAAGCTGATCTCGAGAAGCTGCTTGTTATTCCTGAACCTTATTCCTTCGAGCCGGATTTCGCCGATCTCGGAGGTGTTCTCGACATGCTTCTCCCCGCAACAGTTAACGTTCCAGTCGGGTATCCTCACAATCCTCAGCAACGAAACCTCATTCGGTACCGGGAACAGGTCGTAAATCGCGTCTCCAAAGTGCTTCTCGGCCTCTTCCTTCTCCATCTCGAACTCAAGGACCTCAGCTCCCTCCCTGATCACCGCGTTCGCTTCCTCCTCGATCCTCCTCAACTCCTCCCCGGTCGGCTTCCTCTCAGCCTGCACCGTCAG
>VBPP01000275.1:0-2680 GCA_005877365.1 Nitrososphaerota archaeon | reverse complement strand
CTCACACTTTCATTGACTGGAAGATTTAGAAGCTTCGCCTGGCCGTACCCACTCCCCATGATGGAATGAACGCCTTCGCTACATTCGAATTATCTTGTAAAGGTCGTTCGCCCTTATCGTCATTCCGAATCTCTCCTCTCTCGCTTTCATGTATCGATACGTCTTCATGAGGAGGTTGGCGTGCCTTATCGGATTGAACCTGTTCTCTATCTTCAGCTTGACCAGCCGGTAGATGTCATAGAAGATACTGAAGTGGTCCAGAACGCGCTCCCTGTACTCCTCAAGGTCAGGCAGAGTCTCGCAAAGAATCTCAGCGCACTCAAGGCTGGGGATGATTCCTTCCCCGAGTATCGGAAATATTGTTCCTATCGACTCCCCGACCCCTACCACCTTGCCCTGGTAGAAGGGCTCGCAGAGCCGAGGGGGGGTGAACCTGATGGGCCTCCCGATCTTCTTTATGATCTCGCCCGGGTGGTTCCTGTTGTACTCGTCGGCGAATTCCAGGTGCTTCCTAAAGAAGTCCCCGGCGCCCACGTATCCGTTTCCCTTCTCTAGCGGGAAGTACCACAGGTAACCGCTATCGTGTCTAAATGGCTTGATGTAGAAATCATCTGTGGGAGGGCTCGGGTTGTACTTGACCTTGTATTCGATGCAGGGGATGAAGAAGTCTTGGCTTAACTTTGGTAGGAAAGCTCTGTGATTACCCGTTGCGTCTATGACCAGGTCATAACCGTCATTGAGGATACTATCCGGGGTCGCCTTCACTCCGAAGTGCGCTCTCTGTCCCTTGACGAGGTCGAGCTCTAGTTGATGCTTGTCGAATGTGACCAGCCCCTTCAGGGGGATCTCAAGCATTTCTTCCCCCAAATCGACGCGCATGTACTTCCCGTCGTGGAGGATGTACTGTTCGAAACTAATCCCAAGCGGGGAGAGAATCTTCCCGAGCTCGTGCCTGGAGGTTCCCCAGGCGCACACAGCATTGAACCGGTCGAACGGTTGCCTTTCGTAGCCATCGACCTCGTGCTGCTCGCTCAGCCTATTCAGGAGGTACGAGCCCGCGACTCCGAGCCCGACGACCGCAATCTTCAACTCCCTTTTTGCCAACAGGTCAATGGTTTAACCTTTCCCACCCTCTCTCACCGACACCGGCCGGCTCCTCTGTCTGACGGAAAAATAAGCGGTGTAGGCCGCGACGTAGGCGTACACTAGTATCCAGAAGAAAGTGACCTGCACCCCAGGGCTCTCTGCGATGATAACTCCCCAGCTGGCGGCAACGTCCAGCAAGACCAGACCAACGAAAGCGAAGTACGGAAGCAAGAGTGCCATGACGCTTTCACGGTACTTTTGAGTACACGCCCAAGCCGTACCGGCTGCCGTGCCCAAGAAGAGTCCCCCGAGTCCTCTCATCACTGTGCTCGACACCCTCCACGGCCAGAAGCTGAAGGCGAGTGAAGGAAGGAAGAACATGTTCAGGCCGAAAAAGGTGACGATCACCGCGTGTCCGAGGAAGGCGCGTCTCAGTCCTCTGGGGATCTGGTCAAGCGGACCCGTCGCCTTCCCGGTTCTTCTCACGAAGAGGAGAAACCCAGTCACCGCCATAGCCAGTAAGAATGCGGACAGAAGCCAGCTCCCAAGGGACGGTTGAAGGCCAGGTGCAATTGTTCCAGCAATAGCAACCATCAGGAGGATTGGCCAAGTCGTAACCAAGACTGCGCTATTCGAGATCCCCCTCCTATCCCTCAAGGCGAGAATAGCAGCGATCGCCAGGGCCAAGAACATTGAGCCGAACATTCGAGATGCGAGCGGTTTGATTGCATAGGGCCAGAAAGCCGTCGTAGTCTCTGGTATTACGTACATGATCATACCCAAGGGAAGGCAGACGACCTCCTCTAAGTAGAAGAAGAACTCAGCCGCCCTGTTCGTCACGCGTGTATCCGTCTCGCTTGCCATCTCGTCTTTCAAAGGGTAGGCTCCATACTGAACCGCTTCCCTGCCGTGCCGCAGGTCTCCGGGCAATTAAACCAGTCAGCCCATGGGATCCGCTTTATTAGTAGCTGGCCCCGGCAGAATTCATCGAAGATACGGCAGAGTTCATGCACACGAAACGGGACTCATCTCCACGCATTCGACGCGGCGCTGAGCTGGTATTCTGCTAAGAGGGTAAGCGCCGGCCACGCCCTGAAGAGATATCCATTTCGCCCTTTGCCAGGCGACCGCTAAGCAAATCGACCTTACAACGCCAGCTCGAGCGCGACCGATTAATTGAGAGTATACCACTTCTCCTCTGGGCGCATCTCGAAGCACTCGACTTCATGCTCGTCGTCTATCCTGTTGAGGAGGTAATCCCCTGGTCACTCGCGCCCCGACAACGGCCATCCTCAAACTATTGCAATCCCTCGAAGTCTACTATACATATCTATCGAATGCTCGTTTCTCAACAATCTACCAGGCCCTGGCCACGCCGCGGTGTAAACTTAATACACCAATCATACCAAGTGTACTCAATGTCCAAAGTCGTCAAGGTCTCCGAAGACACCCATTCCAAGCTCACCGGCATGGCGAAGTGGGGCGAGCCCCTCGACCAGGTGATTCAGAGGCTTGCGACGCAGAAGGGGCTCGAGGATGTGATAGCCGGGACGAGCTCAATTTGTTTCATCGACGGAATCGAGGGAAGGCTCCT
>VBPP01000274.1 GCA_005877365.1 Nitrososphaerota archaeon | reverse complement strand
GGGTCTGGCATGATCCAGAACGGCCTCGCAATCGGGGTAGACACAGCCCAGGGTCGCCCCGGTGACGAATTAGAGTACACAGCCGCGAGCGGGAGCGCCGCCTTTGTAATCTCGAAATTCGATAAGGATGCGATCGCCTCGATAGATTGCAGCACATCCTTCGTCTCCGACACGGGGGATTTCTGGAGGAGGGCCCAGGAGAAATACCCTAGGCACCTGTCTCGTTTCACCGGAGAGCCCGCTTACTTCTTCCATGTAGAAAAATCTGTGAGGAAGCTCTTCGAGGAGACCGGGTTGAAACCGTCCGATTTCACGTACGCGGTCTTTCATCAGCCAAATCCCAGGTTTCCGGTCGAGGTGGCTGCGAGACTGGGGTTTACGGCGGGGCAGATCAAGACGGGCCTCTTGAACCCACTTATCGGCAACACTTACGCGGCGAGCTCGCCGATAGGACTCGCTGCGGTTCTCGATGAGGCCAAACCCGGGGACAAGATTCTCCTTGCCAGCTTCGGGTCGGGGGCCGGTTCCGATGCCTTCAGCTTCACCGTGCAGAACGCAATCGAGAAGAGCAGGGGGGTGAGTCCTACGGTGAAGTCGATGATCGCGAAGGGCACGAAGATAGATTATTCGACGTACGCGAAGTTCAGAGGCAAGCTGACGAAGTAGGGCGGTGGAGATGAAGGCCTACGTTGCATCCGTCGGTCTCGAGAAGGTAGGGGACCGTTGGAGCGAGTCTCTCCTGGACCTGGCCGTCAGCGCTTCCCTGAAGGCCCTCGATGCGAGGAAGGTGGCTCCGCAGCAGGTCATTGTCGGGAACATGTTCAGCTCAGCGGGAGCGAGACAGGAGCACCTCGGGGCTTTGCTCGCGAGCAGCCTCGGCCTGAAGGGCACCCCCGCCTACAAGGTCGAGTCGGCGTGCGCCTCCGGGTCGACAGCCTTCGACGTAGCCTACACGATGGTCAAGTCTGGGGCGATCGACTCTGCACTCGTCGTGGGCGTTGAGAAGATGAGGGACGTAGAGCCGGAGGAGGTCTCGCTCGCGCTCGCGATGGCAGAATCGGTGGAGTACACTCAGTTCGTCGGCGCGAGCTTCGCGGCCCTGAACGGTCTCCTCGCTAGACACTATATGGAGAGGGAGAACGTCTCCAGAGACGAGCTGAGCGCTCTCCCCGTCCTCTCTCACGCTAACGCGGTAACCGCCGAACACGCGCAGTTTCGAAAGGCGATAACCCCGGAGGTCGTCGCGAGGTCGGCGATGGTGGCGGACCCGCTCCGCCTCTTTGACTGCGCGCCGGTTGGGGACGGCGCGGCCGCGGCCCTCGTGGTAAATGAAAACACGATTGGGCGGGCGAAGAGTGGACTGGTTGAGATACTAGGAGGCGCGATAGCCACGACAGAGTTCAGCGTCTACGAAAGGAAGGATATGCTCAGGTTCGAGGCGACAGAGACGGCATTCAAGCGAGCGTTGGGGCAGGCGGGGCTTCCCGAAAGCAAGGTTGGGCTCATCGAGACACACGATGCCTTTTCGGTCGTGGCTGCGCTCAGCCTGGAGGCGATGGGAGTCTCCAAGAGGGGGAAGGCGGGAAGCGATGCCAAGGAGGGGCGGTTCAACTTGGACGGCGATATGCCGATCAACACCTTCGGTGGTTTGAAGGCGAGGGGGCACCCAGTCGGCGCGACAGGCGTCTACCAGATAGCGGAGGCCTACCTGCAGCTCACGGACGCGGCCGGAAAAAACCAGGTGAAGGACCTGGAGTATGCGGTAACCCAGAACGTTGGTGGCGTTGACACCAGCGCAGTCGTACACGTCTTCGGGAGGGCACAATAGATGGCAATACAGTTCTGGAGAATAAGGGACAGGTATTACAGGCTGATGGGGAACCGCTGCGATGATTGCGGGGCCGAGTTCTTCCCGCCCGTGTACAGGTGCAGGGACTGTGGTTCGCGCCATCTCGCCGACAAGGATATGCCACGCACCGGCAGGATCCTGACACACACTCAACTTCACGAGCCGTTGCCGGGGTTCGAATCGCAGGTCCCCCTCAACCTGGCGGTGATAGAGCTCCAGAACGGGGCGCGCGTCCTAGCGCAGATCGTCGACACGCCGCAAGAGAAGATCGAGACGGGGGCGAAAGCTAGGGCGGTTATCAGGCGGGTCCAGGTGGACGGCGATGCGGGGCAGATTCTCTACGGTTACAAGTTTGTGGTGGGGTAAAGTAGAAGCAGCGGACCCAGTAGTACTTACGACGAGACTTTTTTTTGAACAGCAGTAAAGAGGTGGAGATGGTGGGATGCCCTCAGCCGAGCTAGTCATAGTAGCATTCGTGGGTCTAGCCCTCCTCGCGTCTGTAATTTCAAGCAAGACGAGGACGCCCTACACGCTGCTTCTAGTCTTGCTAGGCATGCTCCTCGCCACATCGTCCGTCTCGTCAATATTGGGCGTCGACTTGATCAACGAGCAGCTCGTGGGAGGTGGGCTCTTCGTCGTTCTCGTCCTCCCTCCACTGCTCTTCGAGACGACGATTAACATGAGGGCCGAGGCGTTCGCTTCGGTCTCTCGACCCGCCTTGCTCTTGGCCACTCTTGGAGTCGTGGTGGCGACACTCGTCGGTGGGTTTCTTCTCTGGAGGCTCGCCGCTCTGCCGATCTACCCCGCCTTCCTCTTCGCGGCCTTAATCGCCCCCACGGACGTCGCGACGGTGCTCG
>VBPP01000335.1 GCA_005877365.1 Nitrososphaerota archaeon | reverse complement strand
AGAAGATAGGAAGATGGTTCCTCGGGAGCTGACATCCGTCTCATTCGTTCTTCAAAACTCACAGGCGAATCAATCTTTGTAGAGTTCGACTCTCTTTACTTCATGTGAAGAGTCAGAGCGAAAGATGGGAAGCATCTCCAGGGCGTACGCTCTTTCAGAGCTGGGGGAGTACGGCACGGCTGCGCAGGCCCTGAGGACAGAGCTGCTTGAATCGGTGTCGACGGGCGAATGGGTTGCACTCTGCGAATGGATCGCCGGCTGCCTCGAGAGGGTGGGGAAGTTCGATGAAGCGGGAGGCTGGTACGAGACAGCCGCGGAGTTATCCCTGCTCGAGCTGGGGACTCGTCCTACTTCTTGCGCCTCCGAGGCATTGCATTTCTTCGAGTTGGCATGCCTGTGCTACAAGCAGGAGGGGAGAGTCGTTTCCGCCTCACGCGCCGCCATGCTCTCGCGCGTGCTCGTCACCAGATGCCCTACCGCCTGAGCCACGGGCCCTTACTGAAGGAAAGCGCAGCAGGGCGGCTACTCCGCAGCCTCTTCCCTCGCTCCGACGACCCTCATCTTTCCCTGCCTCGGGACAGAAGCATCGTAGGCCGTCTCGAAGAGCGAACTCATCATCCCGGCGAAGTCACCGCTGTCTGACCATATCGCGACGTCCTTCGCGTTCCTCTTCCCCAGTGACTTATCGAGGACGAGCGAGATTAGAGTCTGAGACGTATCTGCCACCGATAGCCTGCCGAGCGTCGTTACGTTCGAGTGCCTTAGCTCACACCTATTCGAAAGTCCCTCTGCGGCCTCCATCGTGGACTCATCGACGCGGCTTATCAGGCGGACCTTGGTGCCTCTATCCGCGGCCTGATTCAGGCTGTCCGTCAACCCTACGACGTGAGAGAGCGCCAAGTCGCTCCGCGTCAATATCAGGTCGACTGACTTTGATGCTCCCCTCACCATCCTCCCGAGGTGGCCATAAATCTGCTCCCTGCCTTGAATCATCCTGAACTGCTGGTTCGAAGCCTTTGAATGGCTCCTTGGTAGATTTCTGCTCAGAGTGATGAGCTCCTCTTTCGCCATCTCCATCCCCTTGAGTTTTTGCATCTGTGCCCCTGTTATCGTTGTGATGAAGGACTCGAGAGGCTGTGAGCTGTAGGTCACCGGCTTCCCGGCCGAAGCGTGAATCAGGTTATCTTCGGCCAGCTTCTTCACGAGCTTGTATGCTTCAACCCTCCGCAGCTGGAGCGCCTTCGCGATCTCACCGGCGCTGCTCGAACCGCGCTTCACTATGTGAAGGAGGACTAGCGCTTCGCGTTCAGAGAGCCCGTAGAGTTCCAGCAGGTCTGCGGCTCTTCGTTCCAACCCTGGCACTTCTCGACCTACTCCTTCATAAATGTAGATGTCGATTCCTCCATAGAAATCCTCTGTGTAGGCGGCAGGCGCCACCTCACCTTGAACGAACTGTATCTTCAGGTCAGCCGAATCGCAGTTTCGAAGTTATTGACTTTATTCTCTCCATCAACTCCCTCACCCGAATCTTTCCAGCGACGGCCTCGATACGCTGAAGAACGACAGCGTCCTCAGTCGCTACGACGATGAGTCTTGTTCCCTCCTTGAAGCCGAGCTTGTCCCTGATCTCCTTGGGTATGACGACTTGACCCTTGTCAGAAACCCTGGTAACGTCGATGAGCGGATCCTCCGTCATTCGTTGAGCGGTTCCCGGAAGGATGTCATAAACATTGGCAGCCTAGAAGGAACCGTCATGGTGAAAAGATGTGGAGGACGAGAGGAGGAAGGGTTGAGCCCCTAGCTCTTCAGTCCCATCTTGATTGGTCCTATTGAGACGCGGTACTGCGACTGCTGTGCGAGGAAGGTGCTCTCGATTCCCGTGAGGACGACCATGACTCTCACGTGCCCCCCAAGGGAGGGGTCGATTCGTGCTCCCCAGACGACCTTCGTATTTCGGGGGAGAGACTGCGTCACCATCTGTCCCGCACTCGTTACCTCCTCGAGTGTCACGTCCTGCCCACCGGCCACGTGGACGAGGACTCCCTTCGCCTTTGTAATGTCACGGATGTCGAGAAGCTGTCCATCGATGGCTGACCTTACGGCACTATCCATCCTGTGATCACCGGATGCTTGACCCACGCCGATTGCCGCCAGCCCCTTTCGTTCCATTATTGCCCTGAGGTCAGCGTAGTCGATGTTGATTAAACTGGCACTGGTGATTGTCTCGGTGATGCCCTTGACGAACTGGCCGACCAGCTCGTTCGCAACGCCCAGAGCGTCTTGGAGAGGCAAGTCGCCTGCGACCTTCGAAAGCTTGGTGTTGTCGATCGCGACGACGGTGTCGCAGTACTCGCGCAACCTCTCGAGCCCCTTCTTCGCGTTATTGTATCTGTAGCTCTCGACGGCGAACGGCAGAGTGATGAAAACGATATTTGAGCGAGCCACTTCCTTTCGCATCTCCTCGATCGACTCTCGGGCTGCAATCTCACCTCTTTCGGGGTAACCACCGGCCCCCTGTCCGTGCATCGACTTCTCGCCGATGAGTATGCGCCTGTCAGCCTTGGTGATGCTGAGATGGGCGGCGTCTGTGTTGGCGGCTATTAGTTTGCCACCTGATATTCCCCGCTGCTTGATCCAGGAGACGATGTTGCTCCCCGCGCCACCGACACCTATCACGGTGACGTTGGGCCGAGCCATCCGCATTACTGCTTCGATCTTCTCCGATTCCATCAGGT
>VBPP01000334.1 GCA_005877365.1 Nitrososphaerota archaeon | reverse complement strand
GACGTTCTCCTAGTCCTGGAACACTACAAACGGAATTGGTCGAACAAGATCAAGATTTTCCAGATTCAGAAGTATGCGAACGGGGTTGAAGTCGCCGTCGGCGCCTTCTTCAACGGGAAGGACTTCGTTTATCCGATCAACGTGAACTTTGAACACAAACGTCTCTTTCCGAATGACATCGGGCCCAGCACAGGCGAGATGGGATGCTACGACGACAAGACAGAAGTGCTCACGGGGAAGGGCTGGAGACTCTTCAAGAATCTGTCTCCGGACGATGAGATCTGTACACTAAACCCGTCAAGCGACATCATAGAATTCCAGAGGCCCACCGCCATCGTCTCATTCGAGCATCACCGGAAGCTCATCTCAATACGGAACAGAACGCTGGACATCATGGTAACTCCAGATCACAACATGTACCTGCAATCTCAGCAAGATGCTAGGATGCACAGAAACAACTACCATTTCGTAAAGGCAAGAGAGCTGCAGACCCAATCTCAGATCAAGAGAACCGGAATATGGATTGGCTTGGAAAGCGAATATTTCACATTGCCATCAGTCACGCTCGGTCACTTAGAAGGACGTCAAGTCGTGCTGAGCGCGACAGGTTCCTTGGAGATACCCATGGACAAATGGTTGGCATTCATCGGAGTCTGGCTCGCCGACGGTTCTGTGTCAGGCAACAGAGACAGTTACAGGATAAGCGTTGCGCAAAAGTCTGGAGTGAAGGCCGATAGAGTTGAGGGGTTGCTGTTGCAACTTCCTTTCAGGTTCTCCAGGGGGAAGAACGAGTTTTACTGTTACGACAAACGGCTAGGCTCGTATCTAGCGGAGTTCGGAGGAGCCCCTGAAAAGTATGTTCCAAACTTCGTAAAACAGCTTACCCCCACAAGGATCCGCACCTTTCTGGAATGGTTCGCTCTGGGTGATGGTACCTTAATGAAGAATGGGTTCAGAATATTCTACACCTCATCCAGAAGGCTGGCCGACGACATCCAGGAACTCCTACTAAAGGTAGGAAGGCTTGGCATTGTGAAACAAAGGCGAAGGGGAGGGAAGATTCGGATAGTAGATCACTACGCGGACGCTTCGAGGCCTCAATACGAGGTTCTGGAGAGGGTCAGAAAGCTAGAGTCCTGGATAGACAAGAGAGACACCCGGACTGTCGATTACGACGGCACCGTGTACTGCGCTAGCGTAAAGAATCACATAATGTACGTGAGGAGAAATGGCAAGCCTTACTGGTGCGGCAACACTTCAATGTACTGGACGAGAAACAGTCCGCTCTTCGAGAATACCCTGTTGAAGGCGAAGGAGAAGCTGGCGGCGAGCAAGTACGTCGGATACATCGACATAAACTCAATTGCCAACAGCAAGGGGATTTTTCCGCTCGAATGGACTTCGAGGCTAGGCTACCCAACGATAAGCATCCAGATGGAGGGAGTCACGAGTGATTGGGGACCCTTCCTGAGCGACCTGGCACAAGGGAAGGAGGCTCAACTCAAAACGAAGAAGGGCTACCAAGTCGGCGTCGTGGTCGCTATACCTCCCTTCCCGTTCGAGGACGAGAAGGCCTTCAAGAAGTACTCTGAGGACGCGACGATACTCTTCAGGAAGACGACTCTCAACGGGGTACACCTTGGCGAGGTGAAGGATGTGGACGGCGATTGGCACATCGCGGGCAAGTCGGGTTACGCTCTCGTGCTGACCGGATCAGGGGCCTCGATGCAGGAGGCAATCAACTCCGCCTACCAGTCGGTACGCAACGTCATGATCCCTAACATGTTCTACAGGGACGATATAGGGCAGCGCTGGTTCAAGGACGTCGACATGCTCCTGAGCTGGGGCTACCTTTAGACGAGTCGTCAACCCTGCCGTTCGGTCCAACTCTCAATGTCTGCCATTATTTCGCGCAGGGGGATGCATATCCACCTTGGAAAGCTTTTCAGAGGACCGAAGGGGCGCGGTCTTCGTGACATCGGGCGAGAGGAGGTACAGGTCATTCTACCTCCCCGAGTCGAGGCCTCACTTCGCCCGGAGCAAGGCATTCCACACCGGACACCTCAAGCTGGAAATCGAGGTGGACCTTCAGCGGAAGCGCCTCGAGGGTAGAGCCTCCCTAAGGATCGTTCCCCTAAGGTCCCTTCAACGGATCGAGCTCGACGCGCGGGCGATGCATATCTCGATGGTTACACTAGACGGAGGAGAGTGCAGGTACGAGTACGACAACGAGAAGTTGGTCGTCATCGCCGACTCTCCCCTGAGCCGGGGGGAGCACGAGGTACTCGTCTCGTACGCAGCCTCGCCGACTCAGGGGGTGTACTTCATTCAGCCTGACGAGGCCTACCCCGAGAAGGAGGTTCAGGCTTGGACGCAGTCGGAGACGGAGTTCGCGAGTTACTGGTTCCCCTGCTACATCGAGACAAGGTGACTTACCACTGGAAGGAGGAGACGCCTCACTCCAGCTACCTCAACTCTTTCGTCGTCGGAAAGTTCGGAGTCAAGAAGGAGGAGGTGGACGGCATAAGTCTCGAGTACTATTTTCCAGAAGGGAAGAGGAACGACGTTCCCAGATACTTCGGGGAGACGGCGAAGATGATGAAAGTCTTTGGGGAGCTGACAGGGATCAAGTACCCGTACGCAAAGTACGCGCAGACCACGGTCGAGGATTTCATCTACGGGGGGATGGAGAACATCTCCGCCACGACTCTCGCGACTACCTACTACCCAGACGAGAGGTCCGAGGAGGACTTCCAAGTCTCGTATTCGAGGGAGGGGCAGAACGCGGTCAACCTGGTCGCGCACGAACTCGCCCATCAATGGTTCAGCGACCTCGTGACCTGCGCCGACTGGACCCACGCGTGGCTGAACGAAGGCTTCGCTTCTTACTTTCAGTGCCTGTACCTTGAGAAGGAGAAGGGCGTCGACCTTCTAAGGTGGGACATGTCCTTGAAGGCAGAACTCTATTTCGACGAAGAGGAGACCTCCTACCGAAGACCTATCGTTGAGAGGAATTACGTCTACCCCGACGACCTCTTCGACTCCGCGACATACGAAAAGGGGGCCTGGATGATACATCAGCTGAGGTACGTCCTCGGCGACGACTTGTTCTTCAAAGGTGTTCAGGAGTACCTCAGGCAGTTTTCAAGGGAGAACGCCGAGACTCACGACCTGAGGAAGGCTCTCGAGAGGGTTAGCGGAGAGACGCTTGAAGAGCACTTTGAGGAGTTCTTCTTTAAGGCGGGATACCCGGAATTTGAGATAGAATACTCCTGGGACGAGGTCGGGTCGACCGCCAACCTCACCGTGAGACAGAGGCAGCTGACTGACGAGCAGACACCGATCTTCAGGTTGCCGTGTGATATCGTCTTCTACACGCGGAAGGGTAGAATGAAGAGGAGGGTTCTTCTCTCCTCCGCTGAGGAGAAGCTCACCTTCGAGCTAGGCTCGAAGCCGAGGATAGTGGAGTTCGACCCGGAAGAATGGATCCTGAAGAAGGTCAAGTTTGGGAAGAGTTTCCAACTACTCGCCAATCAACTGAGAGAAAGCATCGACGCCTCGAGCCGGGCGAGGGCGGCAGCCGACCTAGGCTCCACGAAGAACAATGCGGTGTTGGCCCCCCTGAAGGAAGCCGCGTTGACCGACCCATCATGGATTGTCAGAGCCAGGGCTCTAGAGGCCCTCGGCGAGGTCGGGACCGAGGAGGCGCTGACCTCTATTCTCTCTCTCGGCATACCTGAGAACAGAAGGGTGAGAAGGGCGCTCGCGAGGGCCCTCGCCAACTTCAAGGACCGGGGAGGATACAAGCTCCTCGCAGAACTTCTCCTTAGTGACGAGAGCCCTTACCTTCAGTGCGAGGCGGCAATCTCTCTCGCGAAGGCGCAGGCAGACGGAGCTCTGCAGCTGTTGAAAAAGGCGATGAAGATCAACTCTCCCAACTTCACCCTTACGGAGGCCTGTCTTGACGCCGCCGGCTAGAAGACGAAGTGGCCACACTGAAGGAGATACTTCTCCGCGACAAGGAGTTTCGTGTGAGGTATTATGTCGCCGACCAAGTTGCTCCGAGACTCGCGGAGAGAAGGATGCTGGAGGAGCTCAAGCGCGCGTCTGTGTCGGACCGGGACACCAGGGTCAGGAGGAGGGCACTGGAAGTCTACTATGAGTTACTAGGGACAGCGGAGACGATAAGCTCCATCGCTAAGCTCGGGGAAGAAGTAGAGGGGTTGAAGAAGGAAAACAGGGAGCTACGCGAGCGGCTGTCAAGACTCGACCGACCCACAGACCCCTAAGCTAGGAGAGGGTCCGGAGTAGCGCGGGAAGTTCAGAGATAGAACTCATTATCAGGTCAGCTCCCTCAGCCTGGAGCCTTTCGCGGCTGTAGTTTCCCGTCGCAACGGAGGCGACCCTAACACCGGCGGCGTCGGCAGCTTGGATGTCGATGACGCTGTCACCGACGCAGAGTAGCTCGTCCTTCGAGAGGTTAAGGAGGTCCAGCGCCCTCAGGATTCCGTCCGGCTTGGGTTTCATAGCCGGGACATCGTCTCGCGTGAGAATCAGCTCGAAGACATTCATCAGTCCGCCCTTCTTGAGGACCTTCGTCGCGCCAGCCCTCCCGCTGTTCGTCAAGGCACCGAGCCTTATTGAGGAGAGTCGCAACGTCTTCAGAGTCTTCAGCGTTCCATGAATGGGTTTCGCCTCCCTCGCCGAATCCAGCTCGAACCTGTCTAGCATCGAGTAGACCCTAGACCTGAGTGTCTGGTAGTCGTCCTTCACCTGCCCGGAATCGATCTGCTCCTTGGCCGAGTCAAGGATGACCTGCGTGAGCGTCGTGGTGGTCAGGTTCGTCGTCGAATAGCCCCTACTGAGTAGCTCCCCGATTAACGCGCTCCGCGTTCCGACGATATCGAAGGTGAACGTCACTAGCGTGCCGTCGACGTCGAAGATTACGGCTCGGATCATCCACTAGATCTTTCTCTTCGCGAAGAGAATCAGGATCGCTATCCCAGCAATCCCTATCGCCACCGCGAGAACCTCCATCGCTTGCAGCGTCTCAGCGCCTACAGCGAGTGGGAGTGACGCGAATGCCAACATGCACTCACCTCCCTGCACGCTATTTATCCGTTGTCCGGGGAGCTCTATCAACTCCGGGGAGATAGCCGCTGAATCAACGCAACGCAAAAATAAGGTTAGGATTCGCTGCCTGATATTGAAGCTCGAGGAGCTGAAGGCCCTCGCGGATTATGCCATAGGGCAAGCGAGATCGGCTGGAGCGCGCCTCGCAGAA
>VBPP01000333.1 GCA_005877365.1 Nitrososphaerota archaeon | reverse complement strand
TCCTACTTACTTTTGATTCGGAACTATTCACCATTTGAAGTCTCAACCGAAGAAGACGGCGCTAGTGCCGGAGTTTCCGCCTACGCAGTAAATTAATGATGCACGAGTAACGCACGATTGCTCGAATATAGGAAAAGGATAGCTGTTAGTGCTGGTCCATGTACCTACACCCGATGATGAGATGGGAGCGAAGAAGACATCACTAGTCAGGCCGATTGGGAATGAAAGTCCGCCAACACAGAAGACGAATGATGCACGAGCGACGCATGATTGCTCGGTTATGGAGAAAGGATAGCTGTTAGTGCTGGTCCATGAACCTACACCCGATGATGAGATGGGAGCGAAGCGGACATCGCTAGTGGGGCTTGGAGAAGATCCACCTACACAGTAGATGAATCCTGAGTTTGTGACGCATGATTGCTCCAATATAGTAGAAGGATAGCTGTTAGTGCTGGCCCATGTACCTACACCCGATGATGAGATGGGAGCGAAGCGGACATTACTGACGGCGGTAGACCCGTCAAACCCGCCTACGCAGTAGATGAATCCTGAGTTTGTGACGCATGATTCTCTTTCTATAGGAACAGGATAGCTGTTAGT
>VBPP01000332.1 GCA_005877365.1 Nitrososphaerota archaeon | reverse complement strand
GTTTCCGCCTACGCAGTAGATGAATCCCGAGTTTGTGACGCATGATTGGTTTGCTATACCAGTAGGATAGCTCGTGGTCGAGCTCCAGGAGTTGAGAGGCTGTGCACTCACCGGTGGAGAGAGGGGAATGACAGTCAGAGCCACAGCGATCATTGCTAGAACGAGGAAACTCTTAATGTGCTCAATGGCCTTGAGAGCTTTGAGTTTCATGCTCGGACAGAACTCAGAACTATT
>VBPP01000331.1 GCA_005877365.1 Nitrososphaerota archaeon | reverse complement strand
GATTCAGTAAGGGCTGAATTACATATAACTAGTATGAAACATTCTTCGCGTAGATTCTTCCAGCCGGCCTGTCTTCTAGTAATAGAGGGTCGAAACGTACGGTGAGACCTGTCCATAGTTGTCAGTAGTAGACTGGCAGCTTGCTTGCTTCATCCCCTGGCATCCGTGCGACACGAGGAATCCGTAGGTTATCGTTCCAGAAAGGATTACTGGCGCGTATGGTACGAGGGTGCCGGCCGAACTCGAAGCGAAGACAAGCGTGACCGGCCTGTTATAGAAGAGAGTGAACTTGGAGTATGCACTGAGAACGTTGGTGTTGTTGGAAACTATGTACCAAGCGTAAGAGTTGGCCGACCCTCCACCAAAGCCTGGGACGGGCGGGACAAACTCGGTCATCAGGGTGAACTGGTCGAGTGTTATGTTCTGGCGGAGTTGATTGAGGTCTGTCACTGTCATGGAGAAGGCGATCGGCGCAGTGGTCGAGGTGGCTGGGATAGCGAATCCATTCCCTTGCTTCTGAAGGCACTGTTGGGTGCCGTTACAGGTTACGACCTTGTACCAAGTGAAGCTGTGGAACGCGATGTACAGGTCGCCGATCACGCCACTCGCGAGTGCCTGCTCCGCGAGCGCTACCGCGCTGGGGGGGTAGGTCGCTGAGAACGCGTTGCCCCTCTGGGTGAGGACCTTTATCGTGTACGTTCCCGCCACTATGAGAAGCGACGTATCGACGGTCGCGCTGCCGCCCTGACTGAGACCGATTGGGAGGGCCGGGGTGGTGTTCGATGAGAGCCCGACTCCGAAGGTGTAGAGTGCCTTGTTGGGGTCGATTAGGAGGACCCCCGTAATGTTGGTGCTTATCGCCGCGTTGTTTGTGACCGTGAGGGTGAGGTGGTTGTTGCTGCCCGCTGCGGATACGACACCGAGAGC
The DNA here is from genome assembly GCA_005877365.1 of Nitrososphaerota archaeon. GTDB lineage: Archaea > Thermoproteota > Nitrososphaeria > Nitrososphaerales > Gagatemarchaeaceae > TA-13. The sequence goes on along the minus strand of VBPP01000331.1, from coordinate 6,632 downwards.
TTCATTGAGTTGGGCCTGCATCGCCGAGGTGCGATCGCTGAGGCTCTTCACGTAGAAGGTGTTCGTGGTGTTGACAAAGAGGAAGTAACCCGTTCCGACAGAGAAGAGCATCGAGAACATTATCACAGCCGATATGATGCCCGCCACCCCTTTCCTGGATCGCGGTCGTCTGCCGCCCGCGAAGTCCAGCTACATCACCTGGTAGTAGACCGCCGTGTTCCCGTACTGCCCCAGGATTTTCACAAAGTACGTGCTGCCCGGTTGAAAGCTCAGCCCGCCGCAGGTGGGCAGCCTGATCGTTATCGATGCGACGTAGTTCACCTTGACGGAAAAACTGGTCGGAGACACACCCAGCGGAGGCGTCTCGAGGGTGCCAGCGGGTGTCTGTCCCCTGCACGAGGCCGGTGTGCTAACCGTCGCGTAGTTCGTGTCGTACACGATGTCCATCGCCGATCTGGTCGGACCGTAGACCTCGATCTGAGTGAATTTGTTTGTTGCCTGACCATTGTTGTAAATGTAGATTGTGACGGTGTTCGATGTGTAGCTGACGAGCGGAACCACGAACCTCTCCTGGAGAAGGTTCAGGGTACCCCCAACGTTCTGACTCAAGGCCAGCTCGCTGAGGTTTGCCTGCGAGCGAACGTAGCTGAAGACGGTGGTACCCGCCACAAGCGTGACCGCTATCGTCATGAGCGTGCCCGTTAGTTCGGAGACTCCCCTCCTTCTATGTGTGAAAAGCAAGGCTTCTACTAGGGTGATATTGCCGCGTGGTTGATACAATTAGCTTATGGAGGGTCAATACGTATTCGCGCTCGGCAGGTCGCCTCCATCCCGTAGATGCAATATTTCGACAACAACCTCTGAGACCTCTCTACTTTCGGCCGAAGAATCCTAAGTAATTTTGGAGGGCCCGGTCGCGACTCCCTCGTTTGAGTCTCCCGATTGGCATTACTGCCTCCCCAGCCGGTGCTTGGGTAGGCGGTTACCAGCGTTTAGTAGCCGTGCGTCACGATGAATCCGTAGGTTATCGTTCCAGAAGAGATTCCGGGGGCGTAGGGTGTGAGCGAGCCGGCCGAACTCGACGCAAAAATAAGCGTGACCGACCTGCCATAGAGGAGAGTGAATGTGGAGTAAGCACTGAGAACGTTTGTGCTGTTGGAAACTATGTACCATGCGTAGGACCTGGCCGTCCCCCCACCTGAACCTGGCACGGGCGGGACGAACTCGGTCATCAGGGTGTACTTGTCGAGGGTTATGTTCTGCTGGAGCGAATTGAGATTGGTCACTTGTATGGAAAACGCGATCGGCGAGGAGGTGGAACTGGCGGGGATGGAAAATCCAATCCCCTGCCTCTGAAGGCACTGTTGGGTGCCGTTGCAGGTCACGACTTTGTACCACGTCAAGCTGTGGAACTGAAGGTACAGGTCACCGATCGCGCCACTCGCGAGCGCCTGCGATGCCAGCGACACCGCTGTTTGGGGATAGGTCCCCGAGAATGAGCCGCCCCTCTGGGTGATGACCTTCAGCGTGTATACTCCTGTCAGTATCACGATACCCGTATCGAGTGTTGCGCTGCCCCCCTGACCGACGCCGATGGGGAGAGCCGGGGTGGTGTTCGATGAGAACCCGATTCCGTACTTGTCGAGTGTGCTGCCTGGGCCGGTTACGTAGACGGCGGTGATGTTCGAGTCCACTGCCCCGTTGTTGGTGACCGTGAGGGTCAGGTGGTTACTGCCGCTTGCTGCCCCTGTTGAGACCTGCAGAATTTCAGTGAGCTGGGCCTGCATCGCTGAGGCGCGGTCGCTGAAGCCCTTCACGAAGAAGCCGTTCATCGTGTTAATGAAGAGGAAATAACCAGTTCCGACGGAGAAGAGCATCGCAAAGAGCAGCACTGCCGCAACGATGCCCGCTACCCCTTTCCTGGATCGCGGTCGTCTGCCTCTTGCGAAGTCCAACGTCTACATCACCTGAGAGTAGACCGCAGTGTTGCCGTACTGCCCTAGGATTTTCACGAAGTACGTGTTGCCCGGCAGGAAGCTCAGCCCGCCGCAGGTGGGAAGCGTCAACGTTATCGACCCATCGTAGTTGACCTTGACGGAAAAACTGGTCGGAAGGACGCCTAGCCGAGGCGTCTCGAGGCTAGCGGCCTCCGTCTGTCCTCTGCACAAGGGCGGGTTGTTCACCGTCGCGTAGTTTGCGTCGTAGACAATGTCCATCGCCAACCTAGTCGGCCCATAGACCTCCAGCTGAGTGAACTGGTCTGTTGCCTGACCATTGTTGTAAATGTAAATCGTGATGGAGTTGGATGTGTAGCTGACGAGCGGGATAACAAACCTCTCCTGGAGAAAGTTCAGGGTACCCCCGACGTTCTGACTCAAGGCCAGCTCGCTGAGATTTGCCTGGGAGCGAACGTAGCCGAAGACGGTGGCACCGGCCGCGAGGGTGATCGCCATCGTCATGAGCGTACCTGTCAATTCAGAGACTCCCCTTCTCCTTCTATTGATGCGCAAGCTACGCTGACATCGAAGCGCCGCGGATACTAAGAGCTTGTCGAGCAGAGATAGATACGATGGAGCTGCAATGTATGGAGCTGTAATTCGTACTCATCTTTGGCGGGTCGCCTTGCGGTCCTCTTCACTTTCGGCTGAAAAATCCAAAATTTTCGGAGGACTCGGCAATTCCCCCCGTTCAAGGCTCCCGATTGGCTCAATCCCGCCTCCCCACCCTGCAGCGACCATTTGCGCCGCTTTTTTGCCCCCTATTCGTGGGATCAAAGGATTCAGACTGCGGCGCAGCCGGGAACTAATTGCAGCAAGTTCCGCTCACGCTTGGCCTCACGATTTCATTGGCTGCAGTGATTTCAACAGCGCATTTGTGTAGTGAGATGCCACCCGGAAGATTTCGACCTAACGCCGTCTTACCGGGTTCTCTTAATCACCCTGCTAATCTCAGATTCGGCGTCTGCCATTGAATACTTGAGCGCAACATTCCTGCTCCTCATTTCGTCTAGGAATTTCCAAAGTGACACCCCCGCAATCACCGATGACTGCTCCAAGGACGCCTTCTCTTTGATATAGCGGTCTATCGCTATGTCCATTTTGGCTTCCGACAGTCCCTTGTCTACCAGTTTTCTCAAGAGGGTTGACTGGTCGTCTCCCGTGAGCGCCTGCAATTCTTTGAGAGACTTCTTCAGATGTCTCGGTATCACAAAAGATATCCTTTCACTCAAATTCTTTCCCCTTTTCGATAAACTCTCGGATTATCTCGCCACTCATCCAACCCTCCGGCAAGAGACGAAGGGCTCAGGAAACCGGGTCTTGGCGACGCGATAGTCCTGGCCACTGCAAGGGTCTGCCGGGCGCACCTGCTCACGGGCGACTCCCATTTCAAGGGTCTCCCCGAGACGATGTGGCTCGAGGATTGAAGCGTTCTAACGCCTAGAACGCCCCGTTCGCTTCAGTAAGATTAACTCAACACAGAAGATACTCGGTTTGTGCGAATGGTCGCCTACGAAAGATTCGTCCTCCTGGCGCTCCTGGCGACCGGAGTCCTTGGTGTCACGGCCCTCCTGTTCCCGGCGCAGAAAGAGGCGGGGCCGGAGCGTGGAAGTCCATATCAGCGACACCAACAGCCTCTCTTCCATGAACAACGTCACGGCCTCACAGAATTGGGGGACGAACTTCTCGTTGGGTCGATGCAGCGCCGACTACCCCTTCGGTATCGCTCTGTTTAAGGGGCATTACACGCTCCAGAACTTCATGCAGGGGGAGAGGGTGAGTCTGCAGAGCCCCGTCCAGAACTACCTGTGCGTGAGGCCACCCTTCTCCACGAGCTACTACCACTTCCTCCCGAAGAGCGACACGGCGGTCGTGCAGGTCGACATGGGCAACCAGACGGTAACCTTACCGATGGGGACCTCAATCTCAATCACGGGGTACTGGACCGCTGAGGGGAGTTTCACCCCTCTCCAGCATGGTACGTACACGCTGGTCGCGGGTGACGAGTGGGGGGCGCTCGCTCTGCTTCGCTTTAGCGTGAACTGAGCCGTCGTTCCATAAGCGTGAGGTCAATTACGTCTCAAGGCCGTTCTAATGGGTAGTACTATATGCCCCAACGGGTTAACGACGATACCACATGAAGGCAGGCAGCTCCCCAGCAACGAATTGGACCGCCATGATTTTCGGATCGGTAGTCGTCGCCCTGGTGGCGATGGTTGGGGTCGCCTCGGCGTTGCTCTCTCCCCATAACTCCTTCCCGCCTCCGGCATCCTATTTCGAGGATAGTTCGACCACAGTGAAGTCCGTCGACGGTCTGGCTCTCAGCCTCTTGCTGAACTCGACCAGGATACGGCCCGGCCAGGGAATCTCCATAACAGTCCAAGAAAAGAATACCCTGTCAACTGTGAACAACGTGTCAACCTCCGCGCACTGGCCGCTAAGAGGATTGAGCGTCGGACCCTGTGGCCCCCTCAACTTTCCCGTGGGGGTGGCCATCATTCAAGGATATTATGACTCCTCCAGCGTCTCTGCGGGGCGGCCTCTTGGTTTGTACCAGCCAGAGCAGCATTCTTGCCCGGCGATCTTGAGCGAGATTGACGCTTACGTCTTCCAGCCATCGAGTGACAGGGCCAGCATCGTCGGGAGCTGTACTCCTGAACCGTGCTTCGCGGAGAATATGTCCTCGACTGTTGGGGCTAGGGGTTACTGGATTGAGAGCCTCCTTCCAAGCGCCGCGTTCAGCGAATTTGCTCCGGGATTGTACACGGCGGTCGGCGGGGACGAATGGGGCACTCTGGCGGTTCTCCACTTCCTCGTCGCGCAGACAACCGGCGTTCAAGGGCTCGTGCTCCGTGTCGTGCAGGACTCCTCAGGGCAGCCCATGGGAGGGGTGACCGTGACCGCGGGGCCAGCATCCTCGAAGAAAGACGTAGCCTTTCTTGCCCAGCGAAGACGTACGAGACGAACAGCACCGGGTGGATATCCATTTCGAACGCGACTGGGCAATATTACTTCTTCAGGGTCGGAGGCATCAATCCGAGCACCTATGGAATCGTCGAACTGTTCCGAGATCGGACCACGTACGTAACCGTCAGCATGCCATCAGGGGACTATGTAGTGAGGCCATAGCGGCTGGCATTTGCCTCGGATTTCGCAAAACGCGTGGAGACGGAGCGTCCGAGGCGACGAAGCCTCCTCGGTGAGCACTATTTCGAAACCTAAAATCGCGCGATGAGTCGCCGCACAATCAAAGTAGAGTCGGGAAGTCGTCACAGACGTTTGATAGTGCCCCCGGTAGAGAAAGGGCCGAGATCTCCGCCCGCCCCAGTCTACCCATAAGACTTATATCCATTGTAAACATGATTGTTTACGCGTCATGGCCACCACACAGGTGCAGGTCAGGATTCCGAAAGAGCTCGTGAAGGAGATCGACAGCTGGATTTCCGAGGGCCGGTTCGCAAGCAGAAGCGAGGCCATAAAAACCATCGTCGCGCTCTATGACGAACGAGAACGCACCCGTAAGTTCTACAAGATCTTGGTCAAGCGAAGCGACGAAGCAAGGAAGAGGCCTCAGTCACTGATTCCACTTGAGGAAATCTCTTGAGTTTCGCGGTCCTGCTGCACCCGAGGGCAGCAAGATCGCTGAAAAAACTTCACTCCTCAATTAGGAGCAGAATCTTGGAATCCGTGAAGGAGCTTGAGCGAACCCCAGACAAGGGCGACCAGATGAAGCCATCACAGTTCAGGAGGCTCAGGGTCGGCGATTACCGCGTAATCTACGAAATCGATATGCAATCAAAGCGAGTGATTGAGCTGTACATGGGGCACAGGAAGAACGTCTATGACGATTTCACGCGGCTATTCTAGACGGAGGTCGCCGTGTGTGCTAGAATGAGATGGTGACACTGGCCGTGATCGAAAAGGCAGTTCCCGACGGCGTAATAACGAAGGTTCGCACCACGTAGGTGCCGCTTGGCAGTGCAGAAGAGAACGTTTGGAAAACCGCATTTGATTCTTGGGCAGCGAATCGAAGCTGGGCGAAGCTCAAGAAGACGACGTGGTTCTTAGAGTCATATGCGACGAACCAGACATTCATAGTTTGCGAGATAGCCGAATTGCTCTTCCAGCTTGCATTCACGCCGGTGAAGCCATCCTGGATCGTCTCGACTGCGAAATTGAGGGTGAACGCCATGTTAGACACCACTTGGTCGTTTGGCTCACTGAGCGCGCCAGTTATCTTGGCCACGACCCGTGTGCTAGTCCGGGTTGCGCCGCTTGTGTGTAGGGACGCGACCGCATGCGAACTTGGATTGGCTGCGAGTTGAGCCGTTGCAAGAGGGACCGCAGGGAGGCTTGAGAGTAGGGCCACGAACGCTAGAATTCCTGCAGTGCGAAATTGTTTATGACACGTCGTTGCGAATCCGGTCGACAACTCAACATCACGGAGGGTCGTGTGTGACTGAGATGATAATAAGCCGTATGGAAGATTGTTCTGCTCATGCCGTAATGTCATGGAAAGGTTTGACTTTGTTGGCAGGTTCGGCTTAAGTATCGCAGGAATACGTAATCGCTACCATTACTGCACAAGACAAAACTGAGAGGAGAAGTGTTCAGACCTTCTTAACGAGGTATCTG
>VBPP01000330.1 GCA_005877365.1 Nitrososphaerota archaeon | reverse complement strand
CCCCCTCCACCAGGCCCTGATCACCAGCAAGCCGTTCGTCAGGTGGAAGCTGAGCACGGACTTTCTCGAGCGACACTCCATCGCGGAGGAGTTCGCGGAAGAGGAGACTCTTTCGAGCCTCGAGGGCGTCGCGATCGCTGCCGCTATGATCCATGCAGGCAAGCACCGGATGATTCGACTGGGCGAGGGCCTCCCCGCACCCCCAGACGACCCTCGTGAGGAGGAATCGAGATCCTACGACGCGGTTTGACCTGATACTCGCGAAGAAGAGATACTCGCTAGAGTCGAGCGTCGAGGGCAGGGATTTCCTTGTCAGCGTGGAGGGCAGAGACTTCCGCGTCAGGCTGGAGGAACAGTCGCGGGGGAGGATAAGGGCCACCGTCAACGGCGAGGAGAGGATGGTTTCGATCTTGGACGAGACTGCTTCCACCCTCACCGTGAAGATAGGAGGGCGGCCCTCGACTTTCGAGCGCCCCCCCGCTTTACTGCCGTCTGGCGAAAGGGTCTCCTCTCCGCTCTCGGTTCAGGCTGGTCTCCTGCTGTCGCCGCTCCCGGGATTGGTCGTCTCGATAGAGGTGGAGGAGGGCGAGGAGGTGGAGCTGGGCACCCCGTTGGTCACGATAGAGGCGATGAAGATGGAATCGATAATAAGAGCGGACAGACGCGCGAAAATAAGAGAGATCGTTGCGAGGAAGGGCGAATCTGTGCGGAAGGGTCAGCCACTCCTGAGCTACGAATGAGAGCGGGAGCAGCAGTGGTGGCGGCGGCGACGACGGCCAGGTTGGTCAAACAGGTGCTCGAGGGGAAGAGGGAGGCGATAGCGAGAGCGATTACTCTCGTGGAGAACAGAGGGCGAGGGTTCGAGAGCCTGCTCGCCGCTCTCGAGAGGAAAGGAGGGAACGCGTTCGTCCTGGGAGTCACGGGTCCTCCAGGGACCGGGAAGAGCACTCTTGTTGACAGGCTCATAGAGCGTTACAGAAAGAAGGGCCTGAAAGTCGCCGTGGTCGCGATCGACCCGACGAGCCCGATCACGGGAGGGGCGCTCCTCGGCGACAGGGTCAGGATGCTGAAACACGCGACCGACAGGGGGGTCTACATTCGGAGCATGGCTTCGAGGGGTTGGAGGGGCGGCCTCGCGGGCTCGACCAGTGAAGTGGTTCAGATCCTGGACGCGGCTGGCACCGACCTGATCATCATAGAGACGGTGGGGATCGGACAGTCCGACATCGAGATAGTCAGCGTCGCCCACGCAGTCCTGGTCACGGTCACGCCGGGGCTCGGCGACGACATCCAGGTCTCGAAGGCGGGCCTGATGGAGGTAGGAGACATCTTCGTCGTCAACAAGGCAGACCTCGAGGGGGCGGACTTCATGGTGACGGCTCTCCTCTACATGGTCAGGGAGAAGAAGCGACAGACGCCCGTGATCAAGGTCTCAGCACTCAAGGACGAAGGAATCGGCAAAATCGTCGAGGCGGTCGATCGTATCAGGGAGACCTTCACGACGCCGAGGGGGCGCGAGATCAAGCTGAAGAGCCTCCGCGGGATGATCGTCGAGATGGCGAAGAGCGAAGCCATGGAGGGGCTGAACGAGAAGCTCGCGGGGAAACTCCCCGATAGGCTGGCGCGCGAAGTCTACGAAGGAAGGCTCGACCTCCGCGAGGCGGCCCGGCGCCTCTCCAGAAGGTAATTACCTCTCTGCCAGCGGCCTGTACTTCAGGTCCTTCGGACCGGCGTAAGTCGCCTCGGGCCTGATGAGCTTGTTTTCGAGCACCTGTTCGTTGTAGTGTGCGACCCATCCGAAGACCCTGCTCGCGGCGAAGATCGGAGTGTAGAGGGGGATTGGGATTCCAAGGGTGAAGAAGACCGGTGCGGCATAGAAGTCAAGGTTGGCGGGGATCTTCTTCCTCTCCCACATCTCCCTCTCGAGCGCATCGCAGAGCCTGAAGAGTCGGTCGTCCATCTTCTTCTCCGCGAGGAGCCGCTTCAGGTACTGCTTGCTCAGCCTGGCCCTCGGGTCGAACTGCTTGTATATCCTGTGCCCGAAGCCGATTATCTTCTTGCCCCTCGCGAGGGCGTCAGCGACGTAGGCTGCCGCCGCATTCGGGTCCTTGACTTCAAGAAGCAATTGCATCGCTCCCTCGTTTGCTCCACCATGCAGGGGGCCTTTCAGGGCGGCCAGACCGGCCGTCACCGCCGAGTAGATGTCGGCGAGAGTCGAGGCCACGACCCTAACGGTGAACGAGGAGGCGTTGAGGTCGTGCTCCATGTAGAAGATGAGTTCCCTCTCGAAGGTCCATGCATCTGATTTCTCCGGCTTCTTTCCCGAGATCATGTAGAGGAGGTTCTCCGCGAAGGTCAGCCGCGAATCGGGTTCAATCAGATTCTTTCC
>VBPP01000329.1 GCA_005877365.1 Nitrososphaerota archaeon | reverse complement strand
GTCGTTGATCTTGTGAACGACGATCCGGGCGCAGTCAGGCTCGCCAAGGCAGTCGATGAGGAGAGCTCCCTTGCCGCGCTCTCGGTCGTTTCCGTGCATGAGTATCTGTTTGGCGTCCACTTCCGATATCTCCGTGACAAGACTCTCTCCGGTAGGCTATCTTCAGCTAGAAGGGACCTGGCCAGGTTCGAAATCATCCCACTCACGCAGGATGTCATCGAATTGAGCGCCGGGGTCCACGCGGAGCTCGCCAGGGCCGGGCGACTCATCGGCATAAATGATGTCTACATCGCGGCTACTGCGCTAAAGTTTGGTATGACGGTCGTCAGCCGTAGCGAAGCTCACTTCGGTCGCGTAAAGAGCCTCAGAACCGAAAGCTACTAGGACAGTCCGTGCAAAACCACTCAATTAACACGGGAGAGAAGTCCCGCCCCGATGCGCACGCAGGCGAGTTCAGGCGTTGACGAAGAGCCCGGGACCACGGAACACTCCCCCCGTCTGGAGGTTCCGGAAGACGGGCTCCACACTGTAGCCCGCTACATCCCCACCCGTGGAGAATCGGAACGTCTGCTGAGGAACCCACCAGGCAGAGTTGTTGGTGCCGGCTGGTGATAAGCCAACGAAAACCGCATGGGGTGCCGTGCTGTTGGGTCCGTAGACGAAACGCTTGATGTCGTATTGTAGAAGCGTGAATTGATTCGGGTCGTAATCCGGCGTACCCCAAGAGAGCGTGACACCGTTCTGAGTCCACGCCGCGTTGAGAAACGGCATGAGCGATAGCGATACAGGCTGGACGCTGGCCCCGGGGCCTGTTATGGGGGTCCCGACAGGAGGGGGCGGTGGAGGGCCGATCACTCTCCCGGTGTCGACAGAGTATCCCATTCCCCCCTGAATCGGCGGAGGGAGGTCTTCGCCCGTTGCAGAGATGTCCCCGCCCTGCATCCCCGGCGGGGCAGCAACCTCAGCCCTGTACTGACTTTGAGTCGTCTTGGCTCGGCCCAAACGGCCTACACGCCATTCGGGGGGCCGGCCGACCGCTCCCTGGGTCCTCTTCTGGCCGCTCATCGGCCCTACCGCGAGTGCCATGGTAATCAGCCCGAAGACAACGCCCGCGGCAGCAGGCGCGAAGGTCTCTCTTGAGATGAGGGCGTCGAGATTCAAGGAGGCTCCGGTCACTTGGACGGTGAGTGTGTGACCGACCTCACTCCGGCCGCATTGTTCCGAGGCGGTGACGAAGTAGGTGCCTGCGTCGGAGTAAGCATGAGCGAAATGAAAGACGCCGGTGGCCGAGCTTCTTGTACTGGTCGTTCCGTCGTCCCAGTCTATCATAACACTTGAGCAGTCGGTGGGGTTCTCGACAGCACGGACGTAGACCTGCGCCCCCGCGGGGAAGGTGCCGTCGGGGTTCGCGTTGGGGTTGCTGTTGTCGAATGTCACATCCACCGCTGCTTGGGTGGATTTGCTGGCCGCGAGCGACAGCGCAAGCAGAGCAAACAGAAGCAGAGCGACTCGCGAGCGGAGAGTCACTCTATCGTCCTCCCCATGAGCATAAGAACGGCGTGGGGATTTGCGCACCGTTCGCTCCAAGAATCAGGAGCCTCTCAGGACTGGCCGACTGCCCCGCGGGTTTCGCATACGTGATCTTGACGGGAGTGTTCTCCGCTCCCAAGAGCCCCTTCAGCTTCCGCGCGCTCCCGAAACCGCTGGGTGACAGAGGAAGCCCGCCCATGAGGAATGTCGCGAGGGTTCCTCCCTGGGGTCGTTGCGCGATGGCCGTGGCTTCGAGAACGGTCCCGCCCTTTATGACGCCCGCGGTCAGAGAGCGGACGCTTCTCGAACTGGCGCCGAGGATGAGTCCGAGGAGACTGAGTATGATGACCTCGCCGTAGACGACCTCCACGACGCCTCCAGCGGAGAACATGATGGCCAACGATGCTCCGGCGTTCATGAACCCTACGAGTAACGCGAGTTTTCTCTGCATTGACCCCATCAGCCTTACTTTGGCAATCTCCTCGGCCGACAGAGGTCTTCCTCCCGATTCTACCGGGGCGGGGGGCTGAACGTTTGCAACTCCTGGAGCCGCTCCAGAAGAGCCTCGAGTCGTCTCTTTCAAGTCGACCAACAGAGTGCCGAAAAGGGGATAAGTTTTATGAATCGTCAGTCCATTTTTCGCTCACGTTAGCTGCCGTCTTCCTTCATGGCTGCGCACCGCCGAGAAGGCAGGGGCATCAATGGATTTGGGTTCCACTCCATAGCGGGACCGTGGAGTCCAAGGACAGAAGCGGAAGAGATAACTCAAGGTAACAGGGTTTCGCCTTAAGAGAGGTTGATGGTGAAGAGGTCCGACATGGGACCAGCCGTGGAATCATTCCGTCCCATATTTCCAATGCTGAAGATTCTCTCGACGGTAGCAAGAAGAGAATAGTGCGAATACTGAGTGTCGGAGCTGTATCTCGGCTTGGCGAAAGGTGAGACCAGGATGCAGACCACGTGGCTGGGCGAATTGTTCCCGGACCCACTGCCTTCGTCGTAGACCACAAACAGAGCTGTGGATGAGAATGAGCTCGAGTTAATTATTCGTGGGATAACCGTCGAGAGCCAGCTGTCCCCCGTCGAGAGACTGCAACTATGTCCGTCGTCACAGATGTTCGGTGTGATCAAGGCGAAGTTTGGCAAGTTCGATGACTGGAGGTCGTTCCAAAACTGCGTGAACGGGACGACGTGTGAGTTGCAATACTGCGACGTGACCCCAGAGCCGTCGTTGTTGGTCACTGAGTTGAAATAGACGAAGGGATTATGTTTAGGAACGTATAGGCCATCTTGGCTAGTGGTCTGGGAACAGTTGACAGGCATCGACTCGGCATACTCCCTCCATGACAGCCCGTGCGAATCGAAGAGTCTCGTTATGGTTGCATTTGGAAAACTGCACTGACTTGGCCGGCAGTCGTTCGTGACCCTGAGCGTGTCACCGGCTACCAAAGCAATGTAGTTCGGAAGTGAAGGATGAGAAACCGCGTTGTAATTCGCCGCGAGCGCGTAGCGCGTGATGAGGAGGTTTTCGTAGGGCGCCGAAGAACTGCCCACGACCTGGTCGTATCCTTCATTCTCCATCACGATGATCATCACATGTCTTATCCGGCTACCAGCAATCGAGTGGGTAGCGCTGGTGCTAGGACCACCGCTAGGGTTGGGAG
>VBPP01000328.1 GCA_005877365.1 Nitrososphaerota archaeon | reverse complement strand
TCTTGTTGAGGGATGGCACTGAAAAAACCATGGAGGAGCTCAAGAGTTGCTGGGTAGATGAGAGTGTGGTGTCCTACGATAAAGAGAAAGGGAAGTTTGTCAGCGGTCCCATACGACGGTACCTAGACATTCCCATCGGAGAACGCAAGACCTACCGCTTGACCGCAGAAAGTGGAAGAGAGATAATCGCAACCGAAGACCATCCATTCTACACCCCTAGGGGTTGGGTAAGGCTTGGCCAGCTCAGGCGGGGAGATTTGGTCTGCGTTCTACCTCTGCCCGGCCTCGCTCGAGAAAAAGTGAACAACAGAGCATTCAAGTATAGAGAAATGCAATCGAGCGGGACGAAGGAGAAGGAAATTATTGAATTGCCTCTACTGCAGGGGATGACTGCCGGTCAATCGTTTCAGGGATTGGTCAAGGCGCCCCTAGTATCAATAGCCAAGTTGCCGCGCTTCGACCAGTGGTTGAAGATTGCTAATGGTGGTTTGGCCGAACCACTCTTGTGGGAAAGCGTGATCTCGATTGAGCGGGTAGAGATTCCTGAGGTGAGAGATCTGGCACTGGAGGACGGAAACCACAGTTTTTTCGCGAACGGCTTCCTAGTCCACAATTGCGACGACCATTACCACCTCGAATGGCTCAAAGACATGCTCAAGGAGGAGAAGGTCTACGGGATAATCTCGATCGACTCGACAGAGGCTGGGTTGGGAATCCTCAGCGGCGACCGTCTTGAGGTCGTCGATGTCATCACCTCAGGGGTCTCGGGAAAGACTAGGAAAGGTGGGCAATGCGTAAGCTCCGACACAATCGTCCAGCTTGAGGACGGGAGACTCGTCCCCGTATCCCGTCTGTCGCCCGGGAGCAGGATTGCGAGCTACAACTTCAGCAATCACACTCAGGGAATCTATGAATGTGCCGACACGTTCACTCTCATCCCGAAAGAATACTGCCAGGTCGAGACTGTCAACCCGAAGTTGACCGTCAACGTCACGGGTGAGCACAGGTTCTTTACTCTCACAGACGGAGGTGTCTCCACAATCGAAGCGTCGGGACTCGGGAGGGGTGATAGAATTCTCGTGTCGCGGAGCCTCCCTGAGCCTGCGAACCCGGTCCTGTGGACGAGGTTCCCGGCCAATTACACGTACACCGTCTCTCTGGAAGGCAGGGAGTCCCTCAAGGCAATGCGGCTTGAGAGAGGGTTATCGCAGCCGAGGCTGGCCGCGATGCTCGGTCTGCATCAAAGCGAGATTTCGCAGTTCGAGAGGGGAGAGAGAAACCTTGCGTGGACAAAACTCCGCAAGATCGTCAGTTTCTCGTACGGGAACGTCGATGAGTTCCTCGCCAAACATGTGGAAACCAAACGAGCTCTACCAGAGCTATTCACCGACGACCTCCTTCAACTCCTCGGCTACATAACCGGAGATGGCAACCACTCCAAGAACCGCATTACGATGTATGAGCAGCGGGTTGAGGTGGCACGCAGATACTCCCGCCTAGCGAGCAAGGCTCTGGGAATGCGAAATGTTCCCATCCTGACGATTGATAAGACGAGACATAGGAACTCGTTTGCGAAGCACCCGTATCTTGAGATTAGGATTTACAGTAAGGAATTCGCCGAGGCGCTCGGGCGGTGCTATCCCACGGTAATCTCTACAGAATCGAGGGAAATCCCCGAACAGATGCACCGCCTCGACAACAAGCACCTTGCCTTCTTCTTGAGAGGGCTGTTCGATGCGGAAGGTCACGCGCGCAGCAAGTGGATAGGAATAGCAATGAAATCTGAGACTTTGATCAAGCAACTCCAGCTGCTCCTAATGAGATTCGGGATCGTTTCATCATACAGCCACAGCGTCAACAGATATGGTTCAACCATGCATGCGCTTGACATTAGCGATTTCGGCTCGCTTGAAGTGTTTTACGAGTCGATTGGCTTTTCGGCTAAAGACAAAGAGCGCAAGCTCGAACGAAGGGTAGCGAAAGGTCGGGCGAGGAGTAGCTTCCTTAACGTTCCTGTGATTGGGTCTTGGGTGGACAGTAGGGCAAAGGAGTTGGGGATAAAGCGAAGACAGTTCCCCGGAATAACGAATTTCTTTCACGATGAGAGAGGGATAAGCAGGTCTGTTTTCAGCGGAGTTGTCCGAACCTTTGAGGACGAATCAGCGAGCGCGAGGAGTTCGAATGACTCATCAGAGAGACTCGCACTCCTCCAATATACCGTATCTCAGCTTCGAATGATAGAGCAGTGTGAGCTGATCCTCGCAAAAGTGAAGAGGGTTCGGTGGAAGAGGAATTTGCGCGACGACAAGTTCATCGATATCGAGCTTCCCGTAACTCGTAGTTTCATTGGCAACGGCTTCGTGTTGCACAACAGTGCTCGTCGCTATGAGAGGGCGAGAGAGATGGAACTCACCTACTACTTCAACAGGGTGGGCGAGCACACTGCGAGGGTCTTCGTCAATGACACCAAGGTCACGGGTCTGATCGTCGGGGGCCCCGGACCGACGAAGGAGGACTTCCTGAAGGGCGGGTATCTCCACTATCAGTTGCAGAAGAATGTCCTCGCAGTCATTGACTCCTCGTACGCGGGGAGGGAGGGTGTGAGGGAGCTCGTGGAGAAGGCGGCCGATACCCTGCAGGACGTGAGGCTGATTGAGGAGAAGAAACTCGTCCAACGATTTCTGACCGAGGTCAACAAACCTGGCGGTCTCGCGATCTACGGCCTCCCCAGAGTCCTCGACGCGCTGCAGAAGGCGATTGCGGATACCGTCTTGATCTCGGATGATATCGAAACGACCAAGATAACAATGAAGTGCAAGAACTGCGGGACGACAAAGGAACGTGTCGTCCAGAAAGGAGACTGCCTTTCAGGTCGGGGCCAAGGTAGAGGTCATCTCATCCGGCACGGAGGAGGGAAACATGTTCAGGTCCTTCGGCGGCGTCGCCGCCTTCCTCCGCTACAGACCTCAGTGACATCCTATCACGACCGAGGGTGGACTTGCCCTGTTTTGGTAGGGGGCGCTCGGGTGGCAGTAGCCGGGACGCCCACAGGTGTGGCCATCTCTCACAATATGAGACAACCGTTTTGGACTGGTTGAGCAGGTTTGTCTACATTTTTGAATGCGCTCGGAGCCCGTCTTGCTGTTGGGTATGAGCGACGTCAATGTAGATGCGCAGTTGAAGGGCAACACTCTCAGGGTCTACGTCTACGCCCTGAAGAAGAGGAAGGTGGGAGTGAGAGAGGTCCAGCGCGCTCTCCGCCTCTCCAACCCATCCCTGGCTCAGTATCATCTCAACAAGCTGAGGGAACTAGGACTGCTCAGGGAGGAGGGAGGAGACTACGTCGCCGTCTACTTCGCCATCATCACCTACCAAATCTACGTCTACGTGCCGGTCGTGCTCTGGTTTACCGGCTTCCTAGCTCTGGCCGCCATAATCTTCTGGTATGAGGCGCAGAGAGCTTGGAGGTCGGCTCCCTCCCCGTAGCCCATCGGGAATTTTTTTATCTCGGTAGGCCACCGCCCCAGTGGCGTCGAGATGGTTATAAGAATAGGAATTGTTGGGAAGACAAACGCGGGGAAGACGACCCTCTACAACTCGATGACGCTTCTCTCTGGTGAGGTCTCCAACTACCCTTTCACCACCAAGACGCCCGAGACGGGAGTCGCGAGTGTAGTAACGATCTGTGTACACAAGGAGTTCAACGTGCAAGACAATCCAGCAAATTCGCGCTGCGAGGACGGCTGGAGGTTCGTGCCAGTCGAGGTCACCGACCTGCCGGGGCTGATAAAGGGGGCCTGGATGGGGAAGGGGCTGGGCAACCAGTTCCTCTCCGTGGCGGCCCAGTCCGACGCACTGCTCCACGTGGTGGATGCGTCCGGGAGCGTTGATAAGGACGGGAAAATCACGGACCCTGGGACGGGAGAACCAGTAGCCGACTTGGCGGACGTCGAGCTCGAACTCGTCTTGTGGTATGTCAAGCTCTTCACCAGCAACATAAGCAAGATCTCGAAGCTGGCAAGGATGTCTGGTTCGAGCCTCCCGGACGCCGTCGCCCAGGTCCTGCAGGGCGTGGGGGTGAGGAAGGAGCATGTTCAGAACTCTCTGAGAGAGTCCCTCCTCGAGGGGAAAGACATCGATAACTGGAGCGAGAAGGAGATACAGAACTTCTGCTGGGTGCTCCGAGAAGTCTCGAAACCCACCCTGATCATAGCGAACAAGATGGACCTTCCCTACTCGAGCGAGAACTTCAAGCGACTTAGGGAGAAGTACAAGGGCTTGATCGTCGTCCCGACGAGCGGGGAGGCCGAGCTGACCCTCAGGAGGGCGGAGGCGAAGGGTCTGATAAAGTACATCCCG
>VBPP01000294.1 GCA_005877365.1 Nitrososphaerota archaeon | reverse complement strand
CCGGGGAAAGCTCCTCGCAGTGTCGAGGGCGGAGAATCGACCATCGTCCTTCCAACTGACGTCGACAAGAGGGAGAGACGAGCAGGCGTAGCCCTCTTTTCGTATCAGGGTCACCGCATCTCCCGAACTGGAGAACTTCACCGAGTCACCGCGCGACTCCAGGAGTCGCGCGACGGAGAGCATCCGCGTGGCGTGACCGAGTCCCGACCCGAAGGCGCCGATGTGTATCCTCCGCACGTCAATTCACTTGAAGGTGACCGCTTTGATTCAGGTTGAACTCGACCGCGACCTGCGGGAGGAGCAGGCCACTCTGGTAGGAAGTGGAGATGATGAGCCCGTCGGTACCGACCCTTATCGTTGAGGGGAGTTCACTCCTCTTGCCGACCCTGATTGTCTCGGGTTTGGTGAGCGCACTCACCTCCACAAGAATCCCCGTCAACTCTGAGGGCTGCACCGGAGGAAAGCGTGGGTCTTCTCTGGCTGCGCCGATGGTAGCCACGACGACCGCCTCTCCCAGCTCCTTCACTGGATAAGGAAAACCGATGCACCCACGAAGACTCACTCCCTCGGGAGCACGGAGGTTGAGCGTAACGAATGCACCTCTCCTCTCTCCAAGATAGCCGGTCCATCGCGCACTCTCGGGTCTCTCTTCCGTTGACACGTACGAATCCAAGGTCCTCCTCGCGAGCCGTACAACCTCCGATCCCTGCGCCGAGGTAAGAAGAGGCATGAAGCCTCAACGAGGCGCAGGTTAATTAAATTAATCAGACGCGCTTGGACGTCGCGATCAATACCTCGATCTTCCTCAGCCTGCTCCAGTGACTTCCGTGCCAGTAGACCTTGCCGCATTCTTTGCAGATATAGTACGTCCTGTGCTTTGCCACGAGCTTGGACGGGAGGAGACCCCTCACATTCTCCCGCTTCACCTCGGAGAGAGACCCGTTGCAGAGGGCGCAGAGCAGGTCGCCTCCTTCAAGAGGACAGTGAAACCTCTCTGCTAGCTCGACGAGAGAGACGATTCGCTCTCGGTCTTTTCGTCCGACGACGACGAAGGCGAGCAACCCGCGCCTTCCCGCGGTCTCGCCGAGCGCCCGGTCCGACGTCACGATCGCCCGTCCCTCCTCTCTCGCGACCCTGAGGAGGTCGCTGTCCTCCCCGGACTTGTAGTAGCTGGTATCAAACCCGAAGATTCTCAACTTCCTCGCGAGGGAGCCGAGCATCGCGTCGACGATGAACTTTGGGCGAGACATCTTCTTTTTACTCCCCCTTATCTCGTTATCTCGGCGGATTTCACGTACTCGTAGAGCCTCCTGGCCTGAGGGTCTTTCTCGAAGTGCTCCCTCACGGGGCGAATTATTTCGTCCATCGCACTCGCGACAGCCTTCTTCAGGTCTGACGGATGCAGCTTACCTTCCGTGTACGCCCTCTCCAGCTCTCGGTAGGAGGCGAAGGTGACGCTCCCCCCGTACTTATCCGGGCGGGAGACCTGGAGGGACTTCACCTTCCTGAAGATGATGTACCTGCAGTATTCCAGGATGGGGTTGTTCTCCGCGACCTTTGCCGGGCAGAAAGCGTTCTCCACCTTTCTTCTGATCTCGGCCGTGCTGTCGTGGACGAAGATCGAAGACTCCGGTTTGCTCTTGCTCATCTTGCTCGCTATCTCTCTGTCGATCGAGGCGTTCTCGTCGTACCCCTCCAACTCCCTCGCACCCTGAAGGCTCATCAGCAGATGGTGGTGGACGGCGACGGGCTTCTTCCACTTCAGCTTCTCGGCGATTTCCCGGGCGAGGATGTTGGCCCGGCGCTGGTCGAGGCCGAGCTGGCAGATATCGACCTCAAGCCAAAAGATATCTGCGACCTGCATCATGGGGTAGAGTAGCTGGGATGTCTCGACGAGGTCTTTCGAGGTCCTCCCCATTATCGTGAGAGCGCGGCGAGCCCTCGCGAGCGTAACGTTCTGGGCGACAGTCACGACCTTCTTCCAGTACTCGTCTGTCCTCGCGGCGTCACTCGTCAAGAGAACCTCGACTTTGGAGAGGTCGACCCCCGCAGCCTTCCACACCTCGACGAAGTACCTCCCGACCTGTTGGATCTTCTCGAGGTCTCCCCCCATCTTGTTGTTGACCCATGCAAACCAGTCGGCGACCCACAGCCTTACCTTCACCCCCGCCCTCTGGAGGTCCTCGAGGTTTATCGCCCGGAGGATGCCGAATGGGACGTGAGCGAGGCCGCTAGGCTCGAAGCCGTCGTAGGCGACGGGGTGTTCCTTCGTCTCGAGGAGAGTCCGAAGCTCCGGCTCGGTGATGATCTCCTCGCCAACCCTTCGTATCAGCTCGAGGCGTTCTTCT
>VBPP01000293.1 GCA_005877365.1 Nitrososphaerota archaeon | reverse complement strand
CTTGCGCAAGTCCCCACGGGTCATGCAGGCGGCAAGAGAAATCACCAGACCTGCCTCGGCTCCATTCACTACGAACGCGGATTCGCATCCGATCATCCTCGCCAGATACTCGCCCACTTTTCGATGAAATTCCGGCATATCCACGTAGAACCCAGCAATCTCCTTCATCGAATCGATAATTTCGGGGTCAACAGTCGTGCCACCGAGAACCGTTAGAGTACCGGCGCAGTTTATGACCTTGGTGACTCCTATCTCTTCGAGCATGGACTCGGTCGACCGAATGATTTTCAAATAGCTTTCGGAGGCGTCTCTCAACATATCACGACCTCGCCCCGCAGGAAGTCGGGTGGACAGTAGAAGAGCGGACGACTAGCGGCCGACGAACTTCCCAAAACTTTCGAGGTCAAGTTCTATTGAGGGTGGATTGTCCCACGCTTGGATTGCTGCTTCGGGCTGGTTGGAACCGGAGCCGGTCGCGAAGAGCAGAACGGATTCATCTCTGCCGACCTGATTGAGAGTTAGCATCCGTTTCAGAGCCGCGAGTGGCGCCGCCGCTGCAGGCTCGAGGAAAAGGCCCTCCTTACTCGAGAGAATCTTCATCGCATCGAGGATCTCCCCATCCGAGACACCGAGAGCCAATCCATTCGTCTCTCGAATCGCTCTGAGAGCCTGTTCGCCGTCTGGCGCCCAGCTGTCGAGAATGCTGTGTGCGATTGTGCTCGGATTCTGAATCACCATGAGGTCGGGTGACAGCCCTTTCTCGAAAGCCTCCGCTACAGGGGCGCAATTCTTCCCTTGGACCCCTGCCATCTTCGGATAGTGGTCCAAGAGCCCCATCAGCTTCAGCTCCCTGAGGCCTTTGAATATGGACGTAAGATTCCCGCCGCCCCCAATTGGGACTATGAACCAATCCGGGAGTGAACCATCGAGGTCCTCGTACACCTCGAAGAGAGACGTCTTTGCTCCCTCCTTGATGTAGGGGTTGTACCTCGAGGCGGCTGTGAGATTCATCATTCCGTACTTCTGGCACACTTCTTGAACGAAGACCATCAGGTCGCGCGTCGGAGAGCTTGTTCTGAATACGTGCGCCCCGTAGGAGAGCAGCTTGGCCATCTTGGAGTCGGATATTCCTCCGATTGTGAAGATGTACGCTGGGATCTGCGCTTTTGCCGCGTATGCGGCGATTGACGATCCTGCGTTACCAGCCGTCATGCACGCCATCGCCCTAGCTCCGAACTCCGACGCTTTGCTGACGGAGACTGTTGACTTGCGGTCCTTAAAAGATAGCGTAGGGTTGCGGCTTTCGTTCTTTACAAACACTCTCGTCATCCTCAGCATCTCCTCCAGCCTTTCGGTTCGGAGTGTGGGGGTTCCCCCCTCGCCGAGGGAAAATATTCGGGTCTTCCGGTTTATCGGAAGAAGAGGAGAATATCGCCACACCCCTTGAATCGACTCGTTTGAGGGTATTCTTCGCGCGTTCCCCACCGCCTTCTCGTAGTCGTAAAGGGCCTCGATGGGACTTCCGCATCTCTCGCAAACAAGGTCGTTCGCTGTCGCGGGGTGCTCCCTTCCACAAGAGATGCACCTCAGAATGAAGCTGACAGGGGCCGGTGGGTTCACGCTCATGTCACTCCGACTTCACCTGAACAGCCGTCTTGTCAACGAAATGGCACGCAGCCTCGCGAGAGGCCTCAATTTCGAGCAAGGGTGGGTCTTCCACTGAGCAGACCCCCTCCGCGTACGGGCACCTTGGGTTGAACCTGCACCCTGGAGGGGGATTGATCGCGCTAGGAACCTCCCCTCTTATCTCCATCTGAAGGAGGTTCCTCTTCCAGGGATCCGGCACGGGAGCCGAATTGATGAGCGCGATCGTGTAGGGGTGTCTGGGCCTCTGGATCACTGACAGGGTCGGACCGCGCTCGACGATCTTCCCGGCGTACATCACCGCCAAGGTGTCGGAGAGATACTTCGCTACGGCTATGTTGTGCGTTATGAGCAGATACGAGAGTTGGAACTTCCTCTGAAGCTCCACCAGAAGCTTCAGTATCTGTGCTTGGACCGAAGCGTCAAGCGCGCTCGTCGGTTCGTCGAGGATCACCAGCTTGGGGTGAAGTGAGATCGCCCGCGCAATAGCTGCTCTCTGCTTCTGCCCGCCGCTCAACTGCCTCGGGAGGCGGTTGGCAAAGCCAGCAGGCATCCCTACAGCAACTAGGCTCTCCTCAAGGGCTGTGCGGACTTCTGCTCCACCGTAACCCAAGAGGCCGCTGAGCGGTTCTCCGATTGATTCACCGATGGTCATGTGAGGGTCCAGGCTGGAATCCGGGTCCTGGAAGACGACCTGCATCTCCCGGTATACGCTCT
>VBPP01000292.1 GCA_005877365.1 Nitrososphaerota archaeon | reverse complement strand
GAGCCTCACGATGACGTAGTTCCCTAGGCCGACGATTATCGCGATTATCGCCGCTATCGACGTGGGATGCTCGCCGTGCGCCCACGGCAACCAAACATGAAAGCCGAAGGTTGCCATCTTGAAGAGCCATCCTACGAGTATGAGAAGGACGGCCCAGAAGGCGAGAGGGTTTCTCGCAATCGAGGCCATATCCTCGATGTTGAAGCTGCCGCTCGTGAAGTAGACGATCAGGATGCCCGCGAGAAAGAGGAACGCTCCCACATGATTCCAGATGAAGTACATCAGTGCGATTCTCTCCTTATCGACATAACCGAAGAGCCCTATCAGGAGGTAGGATGGGATGAGGACGAGCTCGACGAAGACGTAGAGTTCAATCAGGTTCGTTGAAAGCGCGACCCCCGCCAGCCCTACCGCGAAGAGAAGGTAGTTCACGAAGTAGAGAGGATACTGGTCGGCCCTTTCTTTGCCAAACATCGCCTCCAGCCTGTGTTTCATGTAGGGCATCGAGTATACGGAGGTCGCCGCAACGACAGCATTCATTACGAGCGCGACGGGGAGGCTCAGGTTGTCGGCCAGGAAGCCGAACTTGAGGCCAATTATGGCAGCCCACGCGTACTCCTCACGGATCGGAGCGCCTGTATTGAATATCTCGATTCCTGCGAGAAGTAGAAGGACCGAAGTGTAGAGGAGCGCGGCGAAAGAGACCCATCCCACCCTCCTGCCCAACCTTCTACCCAGCGGGTAAGTTACTGCGGCGGCGATGAGCGGGACAACTATCGTCTGCAGGAGTAGGTATGGGATCGCCATGGTTTCACCATTTATGGGTTGAAGCCGTGCGGATAACTGCGAGAGGACAGAGATCCATCGGATGCGCGAGAGTTAGTTGAAGACGGGCGTGCCTTTCGAGTAGCGGACCGTGCAGAAGCATCTCTTCTTGCAGCGCGCTAACCTCCCAGCGTCTTCAGTTCGCTCACGTCTACGTCCTTGTGCAGCCTGTAAGCGACCACCACAATTGCTAGTATCACCGAGGCTTCCGCAGCGGCAAGAGCTATCGAGAAGAGCACGAATGTTTGCCCCACCGCATTCGGCCATAGGAAAGTGTTGAAGGCGATGAAGTTCAGGTTTGCGGCATTGATCATTATCTCCACCGCGAAGAGAAGCCGGAGAGCGTTCTTCTTCACGATTAGCCCGTAGATACCGATGGCGAAAAGCAGGGTTGAGACGAAGGTGAAGTCGGCGAGGGTGTTCAATGCTCCTCCCTCTCAACCTTGGCCAGAGTTATCGCGCCCAGCACTGAAGCGGCGAGGACCAACGCAAGGACAAGCAGGATGGGTGAAAGGTTAGTGGAGATCAGCTGCCCTATCTCAAAGAAGGTGGGAGTGTTCTGCTGAGCGGGGAGGTCGTAGAGTCTTGATGCTGCGAAGGAGAGGGCAAAGGTTGCGGCTATCGCCGCCGCGGCCAAGATACCAAAGAGCCTCGCGAGAGAGTACGTTGCCTCCTTCATCCACTTTTCCTGCCTCACCAGCATGACTGTGAAGAGGATCAAGACCGCAACGGCGCCCACGTAGACCGTAATCTGAAAGACAGCCACGTACGGTGCGTTTAGCAGGAAGAAGAAGGCCGCGATCCCGAAGAGGCTCCCAGCAAGTGCGACCGCTGCGTAGACCATCTCCGTCGACTCGAGTGCGAGCACCGCCCCTCCCACTGTGATGGCCGTCACCGCGATGAAAAGAAGGTCAGCCATGAGTAGCTGTTCCCTTCTCAGGGTCTATCTTCACTCTGAAAGTGTATCCCTCCGTCTTCGGAGGAATCGCGAGCTGCTCCGGCGAGTACTTGAGGCTCGGCTTGTCGTAGGAGGATAGCTCGTAATCGTTCGTCATGAAGAGGGCGTCGAAGGGACAGGCATCGACGCATAATCCGCAAAACACGCAGTTGTGTACGACCTGATTGGAAGCGACGAAACTGTTGTCCTCCTCGACCTCTAAGTTCATGACGTTAAGGTCCCTCACATTCTCGACAGAAATGTCAACAACTGGGGACATTACCATGTCCTCGGTCATTTTGACGTAGCTGTGGGAGTACCCCGGGCTGTTCTTAGCCTCCACTCCGGTTAGCTTGGACATCTTCTCAATGTAGGGAGTGTGCACGGTGACCGAGTAACAATCTTTTCGATCCTTCTGAATGTTCTTGCAGACAGACGCAACTATTCCCAGACGGTTGAGGATGTAAGTATACTGATTCGCGAGGATTCTTGATGTGGATCTGATAACAAAATAGTTCGAGTGCATGTAGGGATAGTACTTGTTCGAGTAGTGACCGTCACCCAGGTAGGCGGCTTTGATGATCTCTCCTTGAAGGCTCTGGGGAATCTGCAACGCCCAACTGGGCAGAAGTTTCTTATCGCACATGGTTCCAAACTGATTGAAGAAGGTCGCTACCCGAACGGAGTCGATTACAAGTTTGAGTCCTTGCGACCGATTATCGGGTCTGAAGCTTACCTGCCCTTCAAAAATCCTTTCGGCGCCTGCAGCAATGTCTCGTGCGATGTTCTCCTCTTTCTTGTGAAAGTCGAACGAAACTCTGTACCTATCCGAGCTTCCCTCGGCCAAGTAATAGCCTATCAGTCGGGCAAGCTCCGGAGTGAATTGTAGCTCGTTCAAGCTGAGGGTGAAGTAACCTCCCCGTCCCGCAGGATGATAGAGAGAATGTGTGTACTCGAGCTTCGGGAGGAGTTGGGTCTCCTTGATTATTGGTCTGGTC
>VBPP01000085.1 GCA_005877365.1 Nitrososphaerota archaeon | reverse complement strand
AAACCTATCTCTCCCTTCCTCTCGTTTACCCCCAGGTAGGTCACGGCGCTGACCAAGAATAACGCGCCCAGCCAAACGAGGTTCCCCGAAATCGAAAAGGTGGAAAGAAGACCTGAGTACCTAATGCTAGCCGACTTTACAACGGAGTCGAGCGTGAAGGCATGAACATTGCTAATGGAGGACTGCACCCTTGTTGCGGCTGCGGTAGCACTCGTCCCGTCTTCAAGCTTCACAAAGAAGGCGCTCGCCTGACCCGGCTGGAAGGAGAGGGGTGGTAGCCAGTAGTTGTAATCCTTCCCCGCGGACTGGGTAGAGCTGGCCGTCGTGTTCGTGGTCTGCCATGCCAACATGGCGTCCGCCGTGCTGAAAGAGATGAAAATCACATGGTCGATGAATGTCCCTGTCGCTGGTAACCTAGCCTGCAGCGCGAGCTGGGTCCCATAGAACTTTCCCTGGTCCTGTAGAAGGTAGAAGGCGGGAACATTGAACCCAACCACCGCCCCTGTCCCGGTAAGAGGCTGGGTTACGTTCGCGGGAAGCCAGCTCTTGAGCATGAAATTGCTCTGAGGGTCGGCCGCAATCAAGTAGACCTTGTCTAGAGCGCCGCACCCACCGGGACTGAATTCCGTGAGATAAAGCTGCGGAGAAACCTCCTTGACTCCAGCCACAGCGGAGAGAACGCTCACAAGACTACGGTTGATGTGCGTTGATTGCGGGGTGTAGACGAGGGTGTAGAATGGCTGCGGGGAGAGGCTGCTACCCTGCGGAAGCACTACCAGGTCCGCCCCGAGCCTGTTCCTTACCTGATTTACGCTGTAGGCGGCGCCGCTCGTCAGGAGATTTGTCGCGAACAGAGCACCAACAACGAGGGCTATTGCAGCTCCGGTTGCAAAAGTTCTCAAGAACCTTCCACTAGCCTCCCTACGTATGAGTGTCCTAATCCCGGGGGGGTTCTGCAGGTTCACGGGTGGCTTCCGCCACGATACCACAAGTACGAAGTACAATCCGATCAAGACTGCCAATCCTCCGATTCCTAACTGGGCCTGCAGTACAAATGGGTCCGTCGTCGAGAAGGCTGTCATTAACACAAGACCGGCGGCGCCGACCAGAAGACCCGCGGTGAGGGGCCCCCTCTTTAGGGTCATAAGGACGTTTACTTTCTTCAGGCTGCCTATTAAACGCTCTAGGAAGCTCGTGTAATCTAAGCCCAGCGCTCAGATGCGCCCTAAGAAAGAATGAATGACCTTCTCATATCCCGCACGAAAGAACGAGGGTGCCTCGCGAGGTGCGAAAGCTTAGCGTCTACTCGCCCTTCCTGATTGCTTCGTACGGATCAAGCCTTGCGGCCAGCAGGACAGGATAGGCTGCCCCCGCAGCACCCATTCCAACTCCTGTAAGGACCGAGATCACACCCAGGATATTCACCTCGAGGAGCGAAAGCGGCAATAGGGTTATGCCGAAGGCGCTTTCGACGTAGTTCCCAGTCAGGATGAGGACCACCTCCCCGAGTGCGAGGCCAAGCACACCTCCGAAGAGAGCCACCAGCGCCGCCTCCATGAAGACAGATCGAAAGACAAACCCCTTGGTGGCGCCGAGGGAGCGCAACAGTCCCAGGTGGCGCCTCCTTTCGTTCACTGTCATCGAAAAGAGCAATGAGATTAAGATTATCACGGACCCCCCCATAACTCCTGAGACTAAGAGCTCGTACGTCGCGATGCCGGCGGTTTCGACCTTCGTCTGATGAGCGAGCTCTGCTGGTTGTACAGTCGTGTACGGCGGGAGCGAGGCCCTCAGTCGCGGGTCTATATCCTGGAGTGTTGCGCCTCGTGCCAACCTAATCATTAGCCCCGATACCTCACCGCTGGTGAACTGAGTCTGCCTCGAGCGGTCCTGTGCCACTTCGTAGGCCGTCATTATGGGAAAGAAGACCGTATTGTCAGCGCTGCTGTTGGTCGGTTCCAATACTCCGACCACCTTCAGAGCTACTCCGCTCCAGCTGACCCGGTCCCCGGGTTTAAGCCCGGTTGCTGAACCAGCCAGCGCGGTGTCTCTGTCTAGGTTCGTGTTCGCGCTTGGTGAGAGCCACGGCTGGATCGTGAAGTCCGTCTGAGGATCAAATGCCACGAGTCGCAACGGTGAAGGAAAGCCCTCTGACGCGTTCAGCGTGGCCACGTATAGTTGCGCGGAGACGGCATCGACGCCGCTAATCCTCCGTATCTCCAACTGCGCGCTCCCATTAAGGTACTGATTTGAAGGCGGAACCACAAAGATAGGCGAGGCGACTTTCAAGTTCGTGTATGCCCCCGGGGTAGCCGTTGGCAAGACCATCAGATCTGCCCCAAAGCGAGCCGCGCCCAGGGTGGTACTTCGGCTTACACCAATCGCCAGTGCAGTTGTCGAGAAGATTAGACTGACGACGACGGCTACAGCCACCGTCATGGTTGCGCTGCGAATCGGGGATGCCCTGAGATTCCGAAGAACGAGTAGGGAGATTCGCGTGGAGACTATCGACCCCCGTCAATGGTAGCCCATGAGCACTCGGCGATTGTTGGAGACAAGGGTTTCTCGAGCTTCCGTTGACAGGCCCATCCGAACGGGAAAACTGTCACACCAGGCATACCAAAACAGATGTCGGGGCTGACCAAATTGGCCTTCAGCGAGTCCTGTGTGGGCGCTGCGACGCCATGCTACTCGAAGTGGGGCAAGACCTTCTCTGCGAATAATCTTATGGCAGATAGGGCTTTCCCGTGACTCAGCCCGGGAAAGTGAATCCTGAAGATCACATGGTCCGTCTCGACATCCTTCTTGTATCTTTCTATCTGTGAGATGCAGGTATCGACACCTCCTATGATGAACCGCTTCCTCAATAGCTCCAAGAACTGCTCGTAGCTGACGTTCTTCGGGTCAACCGGGTTGCCCTCCTCGTCCTGCATGTGCCCCCAGAGGTAGTACTCCTTGTAGATGTGTAGAACCGGTTCCAGAGCATCTTTCCAGGCCTGATCGTCTGTCCTGGCAACATAAGCTTCCCTGAACAAGGGAACCTCACGGCGAGCTTGATCCCTCCCGAGTTTCTTCAACTCATCCTTGAACGCGAGCCTTCTCTGTTTTAGTACTAGCCGAGGGGAGCGACCCATATGGGTGGCGAGGGCTTCTGCACCGGTTTTGGGCTCAGGGTTATCCCCGGGATGTCGTGGAACTTTCCATGAATCGTCACCTTGTCTTTCGTCCAGAGATCCCTTATCATCTTCACGTTTTCTTCGAGCAGCTCTCCGCGGTTGTGGAGTGAAACGCCGAAACCATTGAACTCCTCTGGCCTGTATCCTTGTCCTACACCCAATATCAAACGACCCTTCGACATGATGTCGATGGTGGCCGCCATCTCCGCAACGTGCAGGGGATGGTAAAGCGGAAGTAACATTATTCCTGTACCCACTCTGATCTTCTTTGTTGCGGAGGCTAATCCGGCCACCGCAATCAAAGGCTGCGGAAAGTAACCAGCGTCAGGGAGCAGGTGATGCTCGCAAACCAGGACGCTCTCGTAGCCAAACTTCTCAGCCAACAGTGTTTGTTCGAGTGTTTCCGCGAAGACAGCGGGCATGTGGTCAGAGGTCAAGCTCTGGTTGCAGAAAACGAGGCCAAACCTCAAACTGGGGGCTCTTTGGTCTACCGTCGTATGCACTTAAGTCTTCAAAGAGAAGTGGATTCCTGCGTCTGGCAGATGGTTTTGCTCGATGGATTTGACGACCTGCATAGCGAAGGAACCCGGGTTTTTCCAGGGTACCAACGCCAGGAGAATTATCGGAACAAACCTAAATAACTCAACCGTCAATAGTTGACCCCGATGAAAGAGATTCTTTGCGGGTACGGTGTGGACATAGATGCTGTGGCTGGTTGGCTCGGTTCATACGGCGGGGAGGATTCTCCGAGTGATATTCAGCGCGGTTTGTTTGCAGGCGAGGTGGGCACTCCCAGGTTGTTAAAATTGTACGAAAAATACAAGATCAGGACGTCCTGGTTCATTCCAGGTCACTCGATCGAGACGTTCCCGAAGGAGTGCAAGGCGGTCGCGGAAGCGGGGCACGAAATAGGAGCTCATGGATACTCGCACGAAAACCCCATCGCGCTAACGCGAAAGCAGGAGGAGGACGTCATGGCCAAGTGTGTGTCTCTCATCAAAGAAGTTGCGGGAGAACCACCTCAGGGATACGTGGCTCCCTGGTGGGAGATGTCATCGGCTACGCCGGAGATACTCTTGAAGTATGGCTTCAAGTACGACCATAGTGAAGGACACCATGACTTTCTACCATACTACGCTCGTGTTGGCGAGAAGTGGACGAAGATCAACTACTCAAAGCCCGCCTCAACTTGGATGAAACCACTCCAACGAGGGCGAGAGATAGACATCGTCGAGCTCCCGGGGAACTGGTACATGGACGATCTTCCCCCCATGATGTTCATCAAAAAGGCGCCCAATAGTCACGGCTGGGTCAGCCCTCGCGACATCGAGCAGATGTGGCGCGACCAGTTCGACTGGGTGTACCGTGAGTACGACTACGCAATCTTTCCGTTCACGATTCATCCCGACGTGAGCGGTCGCCCTCAGGTGTTACTTGTTCACGAGAGAATGATAGAGTACATCAACGGTCATGAGGGAATTCGTTGGGTTACGATGTCTGAGATGGCGGAGGACTACAGACGACGTCGTCCGTTCCGAAAAGAACGTAAGTAGCTACCTAAACCTTCGCTCGGCCCCACCCACTCTCGGGCACTCGCGCGAGATAGTTCAAGCCAACGAGTCCTGCTATGCCTTGAACTAATCTGCATCTTACCGTGACGTAACCAGGTTACGTAAAGGTTCATATAAGGGGCAACCGTTCGATATTCCGTTGGTCGATTCTGAAGATATCGACATAGATAACCTACAATTCTTCAATCGCAAGATTACTCGTCGCCAAGCCATTGCCAAAGCAACAGCCGCCGGAGCTGCCATTGGAGTTGCAATAGTAGCCGGGGCTGGTGGATACCTTGCGGGGACGTCAGTATCACCGGGCAAGTCGAGCACCACAACCGTTACAACCACAGCGACCCAAGCCACGACTTCCGCGGCCAGCTTGGGTGCCACTCCTGCGGAGCGAGCCGTGAACGCCGTGAAGGCACTTAAGGCCGCAGGCAAGATTCCCGCCGGTGCAAAGATCAGGTTTCTCGAAGCCGCCTTCCGCGCGGGCAACATGACTCCGAAAGCGGGAGACGTACGGACAGACCCCTACACAGGGAAGACAATACAGACCTCTATCAATATGCTGACGAAATGGGAAGACCTAACAGGGATACCTGTGGAGATTGATCTGCTCAATGACTTGCAGTTATACGACAAAGCCATCTCGGAGGCCACGACGAAGGCTGGAACATGGGACTTCCTGGGGCAGAGGATTGACTTCCTAGTGGACTTCATAAACGCAGGCGTTGCCCTAGATCTCACTGACTTCGAGGCGAAATACCAGCCGGACATTAGAACTGGTAACTGCCAAGTGGTCCCTGTGTTTGCCCAAGGATACTACACCTCCGATGGGAAGTACTGGGGATTCCCGGGTTGCGGGGACTGGTTCAGCTACTACAATCGGAGGGACTTGGTCACCAATCCCAAGTTGCAAAGCGCCTTCGAGACTCAATTCGGCTATCAGCTACCTGTGAATGGACCCGACACATGGGATCAGGTACTGGATCTGGCCAGGTTCTTCGACGGCTACAAAGGTACGGAACAGACTCTCCCTGATGGGACGACCTCAACTCTCCGGGGAGCGTACTTCTTCAGGGATACGTGGTTCAGCAACATAGAATTCAGAATTCGCTTCCTCGAACTCGGAGGCCTTCTCTTCGATAGCAACAAGAACGTAACCCTGGACAACCAGATAACCAGGAAGGCGCTGCAGGACATGAAAGCCCTGGTGCCGTACCAGGCGAGAGACGCTTTCACATCATCCTGGCCGACGATGTATCCAAACTATGCAAACAAGCAGGTCTTCCAGACCATCTCGTGGGCTTCAGTCGCACAGTTCTCTGCAAGCGGTCCCGTAGGGGGACAGGGATTTGGCGTATACTTGACCCCGGGTTACAAGCTGAACAACAAGCTGATCCGAGTAACCGTGCTGTACGACCAGACATCCTACATCGTCGAGAAGTACGGGAAACTCACATCGGCAGTCCCCGACGTGCCGTACCTGTTTGGCCAGTGGCTGACCGACCCTGAGATCAGCACCCAAGAACTCGCGAATCCTGGCGCCATCTCGGACTACTTCAGGACGTGCCACGGACTAGACGAAAGGATGATAGGGACCTTCTTTGCCGTTTGGCCGCCCAATCCTGGTCTAGAACCCGGACGCCGAGGAGCGTCGGAAGCCTTCGATGTCCAGTTCCAAGCCTTGTGCGGCACCTGGCAGCTCGCCGGACTGCACGAGCTCCAGGACCTGTGGGGGACCCAGATGAATGCGTACTTCACGGATGTCCAAGACATAGATACAACAGTCAGGAAGATGCAACAGGGCACGGATGGCGTCATGGACCGGCTCGGGCGAGATGCACAATATCAGCGATGGCAGTACGTAATGAAGACATTCCCGCCAGCACTCAAAACGCTTCACGGAATCAGTTGAAGCACTGAATGAAAAGAGAGCGACTTGTCGCTTTCTTTTCTTCCCGATTTTGAGGAAGTTGCCGAGAGCTCGGTGTCCAGTTGGCTAACAAAGGTCGAACAAGCTGGCTGAGGCGGAAGTTCGGGTTTAACGTGTTGCTCGTTATGCCCCTTCAAGTGATCCTCAACTTCGTTCTCATCGTCCCATTTGCCCTGGCCATCTACTTGAGCTTGACCGACTGGTCACCGATAACCGGACCGTGGTATGCTTCCCCAATAATAGGAGCGCAGAACTACGTTTCCATACTGACGACGGAAAGGTTCCAGCAGGCGATCATGAACACTCTCGTCATAGTGGGCGGCGCGGTCACCTTGGAGTTTGCTCTCGGTTTGGTTCTTGCTCTCGCCTTCTTCTCCTGGGATTTTCGCGGCAAGCCGATCTTCGCCTCGATATTCCTCGTCCCTATGATGGTGATACCAGCAATCTCAGGTTTCACATTTCAGACGATTTTCTCTACTCAGGGGGCCATTAACGATGTGCTCAGCAGAATCTCTGGAACGGTGGTGGCCGTCGATTGGTTGCACGTTCCGTGGAGCGCTCTATCGGCCGTCATCCTGGCTGACGCCTGGCAGTGGACACCATTCATGTTCCTGCTGATGTACGCTGGCATGACGGCATTACCATCCGACCCGATCCGGGCGGCTAGGGTGATGGGCGCCTCCGAAAGGCAAATCTTTCTGAGGATAATGCTACCAATGCTAAGACCCATCATAACGATAGCTCTGATAATCAGGAGCCTGGAAGCTTTCAAGATCTTCGATGTGCCATTTATCATGACTCAGGGCGGCCCAGGGACTACGACCGAGACGATATCGATATTCCTCTATAAATTTGCGATTCAATTTGCAAGGGTCGCATGGGCATCCGCCGGTGCGATAGTGATATTCATCGCCATTGTCATCGTGACTCTCTGGGCATCGAAGCCGTTGCTACCGAAGGCGGAGTGAGAAAATTTGAAGGGTAAGAAGTCAATCTACTACGCGACGATGCTTGTCGCGGCGCTCTTCGCAGTGTTCCCCTTGTTCTGGCTTGTAGCTAGTTCCTTCAAGAGCCCCTTCGAATGGTTTGCCCGACCGGTGGTGTGGATACCGGCACATCCGTCGTTCGACAGCTACGCGGCGATTTTTGGTTTGCCTGCTCCGAGCATAACGGTAGTGGGAGGAGTTCTCGTTCCTTCATTCTACGCGTTCAGAAACAGTCTCCTCGCAGCGATCGGCACGACGTTGGCTGCCGTGGCCATAGGTTACATGGGGGCCTACAGCATATCTCGATACAAGACTGGCGGCGCAATGACCTACTTCTTCGTCTTGACCTCCCGCATGCTTCCCCCGGTGGCCGTAGTGATACCCCTGCTGGTTTTCTTTCAGACACTCACGTTGGTTGACACCGTGGAAGGATTGGTACTGATATACCTGGGTGTCAACGTCGCGTTTGTTATCTGGATAGTGAGGGGGTTCATCGATGATGTTCCCAAAGAAGTTGAGGAGGCGGCGGCGTTGGATGGGGTCACCAAATGGTCCATTCCCTTTAGGATAATCCTGCCGTTAGTCAAGGGGGGCCTTGCTGCGTCGGCGCTCTTTGTCTTCATCTTGAGTTGGACTGAGTTCGGTATCGCCCTGATCTTAACTCAATACAATTCCACCACGATTCCTGTCCAGTTATTCAAGTACGAATTCGGTGGTGGACCCGCCCTCGGTCCTATGGCAGCACTCAGCACTTTGGCAGTGATACCAGTGATAATCTTGGGATACATTATCCAGAAACAACTGGTAAAAGGACTCAGCATGGGTTCAATCAGAGGTAGACGCTGAATGATTGATCTCTAATCTCGATGTCTCTTAGGCTCGGCTTCCCGGCCCTTACCTCAGACTTCCACGGAGCCCTTCAATCGAAATTAGATTGAGCTCGTGATTCGCCGTCCCCCCCTCCGCGAGCCTAATGACGAGTATCTTCTCCAAGAATCCAGGCGCCTTAACCGAGACAGTGTGCGAGGTAGGAGCCAACCCACCAATCTTAAACGCGCCATCGGGTGCCCGTTCCAATTCTTGTCCATCTACGCTAACGCTGGCAGCGGTGACCAGCCTATTTTTCTCGTCGAGGAGTCTGATGACAAGCGTTGCAGGAGAAGCTGGTTCGGAAAGTTCCGGGGGTATTGGTTCACCCTCCGCCGCGTAGAGGGCTACCGCGCTACCTGAGAAGACGGCGGTCCCTTCCATCGCTGTTATCCTCAGAAGCGTTCCTGCCTCGGGAGCATCAACCCGAATTGTCGTCTTTGCGGTTTCAACCTCGAACATGGGCTCCCCTTTCTGGAACCGCGCGCCTTCCCTCTTCATCCAACTCACCACCGTACCGTTCCCGCCGATATCGTTCGGGACATGCATGGTCTTAACCAAAAAATCCTCCGCTCACAATCACTCTAGTGGGACGAGTCCATGATTTGTAGAGTTCAGACGGGTCGCGTCGCGAGTGCTTGAAGGGTTTCCTTGTCGAAGAGATGTAGCTTGTTCTTGTCAAACTCCAGCCAGACCTTACCGCCAGGTTTCAGATCGGACCCTCCATGGATCAATGCCTTTACCAGGTTCTTCCCCAGATGGGCAGACAAGAGCGCCCTGGAACCCATTGGCTCCACGACGTACACGGTTGCCTCCATGCTTTCGTCACTCCGATTATCGAGGTGAATCGAGATATTTTCTGGACGAATCCCGAGAGTCATGTCAGATGGTCCCCCGTCACTGGTGGAGAGCGGCCGCGAATTAGTGACATCCAGGCTAAAGGACTCCTGAGCGAGTATCGTCCGACCATTCTTGACTTCACACCTGCATTCGATAAAATTCATTCTAGGGGAGCCCATAAAGGAAGCAACGAATTTGTCCTTTGGTCTCTCATAGATTGCGGACGGGGCGTCGACTTGCCTTATCATCCCTCCATTTAGGATCGCGATTCTATCACCCATCGAAAAGGCCTCAAGCTGATCATGCGTTGTGTAGATGATCGTTTGACCGATCTCCCTCACCAGCCGTTTGAGCTCCGACCTCATGTTTGCCCTGATAAGGGCGTCGATGTTGGCCAGAGGTTGATCAAGCAGGTAAACCTTCGGCCTCCTTACCATTGCTCTTGCCAGCGCCAACCTTTGGAGTTCTCCTCCACTGTAGGTCCTTGGGTACCTGTCGAGGATGTGGTCTATCTTCAATAGACGAGCGACTTCGTTGACCCGCTCAGTGATTTCGTTTTCCGGAACTTTTTTCTGACGAAGTGGAAATGCTATGTTTTTGAAACCAGTCTTATTTGGGTACAGTGCGAGATTTTCAAACACCATCGCCACGTCCCTATCCTTTGGCTCGAGATCGTTCACCAACTGTTCCCCGATATAGACCTCCCCTGAGTCGGGGACCTCCAGACCTGCAACGATCCTGAGTATTGTGGTAGCTCCCGCACCCGGAGGCCCAGCAAGGACGAAGAACTCCTTGTCTCTCACCTCTAGGCTAATGTTATCGAGCACCGTCTTTGAGCCGTACCGCTTAGTGATATTCACGAGTCTTATGTTTGCCAAAGTTGGGTCACCTCAGTCAAATTATCGCAGGCTCCACGCCATTCTTACTGAATACGTGAGCATGATCTTCGTCAAATGTTACCGAGACCTTCTCGTTGACTTCAAAGCTGGACGTGGCGGGTACGGTGGCCTTCAGCATTAGGCCATCCACCTGGACGGAGACGATGTTCTCGTAGCCGAGGGGTTCCGTCATAAAGACACTCCCACTCAGGTGTGACCCCTTGGGCTGAGTGGGGAGGTCGGAAACGCTAGTCACCTTCAGGTGCTCTGGCCGGATGCCTAAAACTAGTTCAGGGCTGTTTGCGAATTCAGTCAGCCTGTCCCGACCACTCGTTAGATCCAGAGTAAACCTCTCATTTACAAGATACGCTCGTTCATCGCTGAGCTTCAGGCTGCAGTCGATGAAGTTCATCGACGGGCTACCGATGAAGTTTGCTACAAACTTGTTCTCGGGATGATTGTAGACAGTTTCAGGAGTGTCGTACTGTTGCAGTCTGCCGGCGCTCATGACGGCAATTCTGTCAGATAGTGTCAATGCCTCCAGCTGATCGTGAGTCACGAATATCGTTGTCTGCTCAACCTCCTTCTGAAGTCTCTTCAATTCTGTCCTCATTACATTTCTTGATTCGGCATCAAGGTTGCTCAGAGGCTCATCAAGGAGGAGGACCTTCGGCTGAATGATCAGGGTTCTTCCGATGGCGGTCTTTTGCATGTTTGTAAGAGAAAGCTTGCCAGCCTTCTCGTGAAGCACCTCCTTAATATCGAGAAATTCCGCCATTCGTTCGACCTCCCTCTTTATTTCCAGTTGCGGGCTCCCCCTGATCTTCAGCCCAAAGGCGAGATTGTCGAACGTGGTCATGTGCGTGAAGATGGCGTAGCTCTGAAAGACGAGACCTATCCCTCTGTCTTTTGAAGGTATGTCATTGATCCGCTGGTCGTCAAAGAAGATGTCGCCCTTGGTGGGTGTCTCCAGCCCCGAGAGACAGTTCAGCGTCGTTGTTTTCCCACATCCTGAAGGACCCAAGAGACTGACAAATTCCTTGTCCTTGACATCTAGGTCTAGGTTCTGCACAGCAGTCAGTTTTCCGAATTGCTTGGTAAGACCCTTTATGATGACTTTCGTCATTACCGAGTAATCAACCGTCTACAGGTCTGGTCTCTTCGTCTGAAATGGCTTCCCCTTCACGAACTCTCCTCTACCCCTCCTACCGATAAACTTGCCGTCTTCATGGATGATCTCCCCCCTTGAGATAGTCATGATAGGGTAACCCGTCACAGAAACATCTTCGTATATGGAGTAGTCAATGTTGCTGTGCAAGTTATCGAGAGAGAGCCTAACCTTCTTTTGAGGGTCCAACAAGACAATATCCGCGTCACTACCCACAGCAATGGAGCCCTTCCGGGGGTAAAGACCGAACAGCTTGGCAGGGTTGTACGAGGTAACTTGAACCAGACGTGTAAGTGGGATTATTCCTTTGGCAACACCAGCTGAGTAGAGAATCGGGAGAATGACCTCGGTGCCTATCACTCCATTCGGGACTTTGGTGAAGTCAGACTGATTCTTCTGTTTGGAATTAAAGCAGACATGGTCGCTAGCGACCGTCTTGATGAAACCGCTCGCCAAACCTTGCCAGAGCTTTGCCCTATCCTCATCGCTTCTAAGCGGCGGAGACATGATGTATCTATTCCCGTCCCGTTGTCTGTACGCCTCCTCGGTAAAGGTCAGGTAGTGAGGGCACGTCTCCGAATAGACCGGCAATCCCTTGTCTGCGGCTTCCTTGATCTCGTCGCGCGCTAGACCCGTTGACATATGGACCACGTACATCGGAGAGCCAGACATCTCGGCCAGTCGAATTCCTCTCTGAACCGACTCGGCTTCCACGAGCGCAGGTCTTGACTTTGCGTGGTATTCCGCACTCACCTTGCCTTCACTGAGGAGTTTTGCCGCAAAACACTCTATCAGATCAGCATTCTCGCAGTGTAGTCCTATTATGCCGCCGTGTCTTACTGCCTCCTCCATGATGCTGTAAATCGCTCCGTCGTCCAGATACAATTCCTTCTTGTAGGCCATGAAGAGCTTGAAACTCGTCACACCTTCTCCGATAAGCGGTCCGATCTGGCCGAGATTAGTAGTGTTGAAGTCCCGAATAATCATATGCAGTCCGTAATCCACACAGACCTTTGGGTCAGCCTTTTGCCTCCACGTCTTGTAGGTGTTAAGAATTGTCTCCCCTCTGGGTTGAACAGCAAAGTCGACAATCGTGGTTACACCACCGCAGGCCGCTGCTACAGTGCCCTGATAGAAATCATCGCTTGACACCGTCCCCATAAAGGGCATTTCCATGTGTGTGTGGCCATCGATGAGTCCCGGGAGAACGAGTTTACCCCCAGCGTCTACGACCCGATTTGCGCTCTCACCTATCGTCGCGGAGATCTGTGTTATCTTTCCGTTTTGTATCCCGATGGAGCCGTCAAAAACGTTCGACTCCGTTACAATCCTGCCGTCTCTTATTACGAGATCTAACAAGATCGAGCATTACTTTTCGTTCGCACTT
>VBPP01000291.1 GCA_005877365.1 Nitrososphaerota archaeon | reverse complement strand
TCGAGACTCTCGGGAATCGCCTGGGAGTTGTAGAACTGGCCTGCGTCCTCGATAAGCTCGTTGGTGAGAATCCTTCCGCCCGAGGCGAGAAGGTCCACGAGATGCACCGCGTACTCCCCCGCCACATCAAAGATCACGATAGTGAGGTCTTCCTCCGACTTTGCTGCCATTCTCACGAGTGAGCTGGTCAGATTCGATTTCCCAACGCCAGTATTGTGGCAAAAGACCCCGCCGAAGCCTGCGAGGAAGTTCTCCGCCCCGGGCACGGAGACATCGTAGACGAACTCGGAGGTGGGATCGACGGGTTCGATGTCCAGCACCTCGAAGAAGGCCAGACCCGACTCGGTAAGATCCTCTATGCCCCTCAGCGTCCGCGGGAGGTCAATCAGGAGCTGGGTCGCCTGAATTTTGTCATCCGACCTGACGATGTACATCCCCATGCTCGTCCTGTAGAAACCATCATGCCTGGCTTCTTCGATATTTTTCGCCGAGGACCCGGCGTACTCTGCGAGGGTAGAGAGCTTCGACCTGAGCTCCTCGAGTAGGCGTGGGTTAACGCCTCTCTTCCAGCTCGAGAGATGTGACGGATGAGTGTAGAGTTGCTTCAAGGTGCTAGGCAGCTCTGCGGCGGGGAACAAGGGTTCACTTCTCCTTCTCCTTCTGAAGCTAAAGTCCCTATCGAGAATGTCAGCGGGACGCGGGAACTTCAACTGTTTCCTTAGCCTTGAACTAACGTGCCTTCCTTCTATGACGATCGGTTCGGTGTATCTCCACCTTGACGTCGTTCCGACGCAGCCCTCCATTAGTAGCATGTACATGATGTCGTTCATCAGCGCCGGGGAGACAGTCACCCCGTAATCTCCTTCGACCCAGGCGCGGAGGAATTCTCCTCTTATCTTGGGAGGTGAATTCAGGATTATCGAGGGCACCCTTTTGTTTCCCGCCCCAGTTCCCACCCATCGCGTAAAGAGTTCAGCTAGAAGCCTGTGTGAGAAGGATACTCTGTTTCCTCCACCACCGTGCTGGTGGATGCTTGCCGTTATCCCGAACCGCTCGATTAGAGTCGCTACTATCTCATTGAGAATGTGTTCGTCCTTCTTCCCGAGCGTAAATACGATCCTGTATGATTGACCCGGCTTGACTTGCGCATGGCCTTCTGCAACGTAGTATCCGAGCAGCCGGGCAACCGCCGCGTCGACTTCGAGTTTTGTTGGGAGGTCAGATCTGCATCCTTTGTACGAGATTCGCGCCTTTCTCGAAACCTCCTTGGGTAGCAGATGGGCGCTCGCGAGGGGGATGACTCCCTTGCTTCGCCACCACCAATCCCTCCATGAGTTCCGTCGGTCGATTAACCCTCTCGCAATCCCTTCCCTGGGAATCCCTCGGAGCGTTATCCCCTCAGAATCTGACCCCGAGAAGAATTCTAACAGGTCGACGGTAGGATTCCCCGAGGGGGTTTGTGGGACGTTTCGTGACCCCACCAAGTAGTCTCCCCTTCTTATCTCAGACGCCGCAGCGACGCAGACTCTACCGTTCTTAACCACAAAGAGAGAATGAGCAGGTGTGACGGCGACGCTCCTTCCGGTCCGCAGATTGAACCTGAGCAGCTTCCCCTCGTACCTGTGCCTGAATACGTATTGCAGGGGGGCCCACTTCACCTCGAACGTCTTTTGGTCAAAGCAGACAACCTCAATGGAGGAGGTGATGACCGGACCCTCGTCCGTCGCACTGTAGAATGGATCTACCAGCTCTCCTATCTTGGCAATTCCGACGAAACCATTTCGCCGATAAATGATTGGTTCTGAATAATCGACGCTGAAACCGAAGAAACCTGAGTGGTATCGGACGAGGTTTTCTAAGTTGATCTTTAGGGGGAGGTCAAAACCTATCATCGTCCCAATCCTTTCCCCCTTCTCGAAGCAGAGGAACCTCTCAACAGCCCTCTTAGAGAGAAGGAAGGCACGAGCCCCTGCGAGTGGGGCCAGACGGGTTCGTTCGAAGTTCACCTCGCCGTCTTGGACCTTCGTGATGTACCATGTCGGAATCGCCCACAGGTCAATCCAGGTCTCCTGCGACTTTCCCCAGCTCTCGTTGATCGTGTCGAGGTACTCTTTCCGGAGG
>VBPP01000273.1 GCA_005877365.1 Nitrososphaerota archaeon | reverse complement strand
GTGGAGACCGGTGCGCTCCATGTCTCTCCGCCGTCGACTGTTGTTGTGACATTTTGGTTGCTCAGACGGTAACCTCCAACCCCGTACACCAGGGCGATCCCCGAAGAGAGCGGAAGCAGGATGCTGAAGCTCCCGAGCCTCGTTGGTATGATGAGCTTCCTTGTCCAACCCGAATCGTTATTTCTCCAAACCTCGATGTCGCTTCCTCCGTTGCTCGTAAGGCTCACCCAGACGTCATTTTTTCCCCTTGCGTAGACGTACGGATTCGTGTCGAATTGACCATCAGTCGGCACGAAGCTTTCCTTGATGCCCCACGCTACTCTCCCGTTCGAGTCTGGAGTCCCCCACCTGAACCAGAACCCGCAGCTGTACCCGTCGACGTTGACATAAAAGACGGAATTCGAGGCTGGGTCATACCAAATCGAGAAGTGAAAGCCCTTCGGCTGTGCTGTTACGTTGATGGGGTCACTCCAAGAGCTTCCGTTCCCACTCGTCTGGTAGATCAGATTTTTCCCGTCAGAATAAAAGATCCAGGTTAGCCCACCGGCAGCGAAGACCTTCCTCTGCTGCTCGCCATCGAGAGGGAATCCTCGATCGGTGCGCCAAACGCGCGTGGCATTCTTCACATTCACGCTACCGAGACTTGTTGATTGGTTGCTGTTCGGAGCCGGAAATTCTTCCTTCACAAACTTATCAGACCCGTTTCCTCCTCCTACGCAGCCCGCGTTACCAATCGTCACGATGGTACGGGTCACCGTGACGATCGAGGTGATTGTCCTGTTAGCCGAAGCCTGCCCCTGAGCAGCGGTCTCTCCCCTCGCAGGAGAGGTCCCGCCAGAGCCCGCTGTGTTGAGTGAGGGGAATAGGAAGATTCCAAAAAGGTAGGCCCCCACGATGATCGCTGAGATGGCGGCCGTCGTAACGACAGCTGTCGCTACCCCCTGGTGTAGCTTCATCGATCTTGACCCTCTCCTATTCTGTACCTGCACCGAGATAAAATTCTAAGCACTAGAACACCTCCGCCGCTCTCCCACAAGAC
This sequence comes from Nitrososphaerota archaeon, assembly GCA_005877365.1. Taxonomy (GTDB): domain Archaea; phylum Thermoproteota; class Nitrososphaeria; order Nitrososphaerales; family Gagatemarchaeaceae; genus TA-13. Next base: position 1,347 of record VBPP01000273.1, on the reverse strand, counting down.
CCGAAGGCCTTGGAAATGCGCAGGGGCAACTTAAGCTAATATGGTAGAAAGTTACGAGTCCTGAGCTTCTCCATTTCATGCTTCCCCGGGAGGCTGGGATGGCCCCTGCGGCTAAGTTTGGTCAGAGGGTAGCGACTCAGGGAACTAAACTTAATTGTGGTAATCCTTCGCAGAGAGCTTATCCTTGATTATGGAACCTACCGAACAAGTAGGTTGTTCTGCAGGGCTAGACTTTGGCAAGGTCGGAGGTGTGTTCTGGAGCTTAGAATTAAGAAGAAGCACCACGCATATCTGAGATGAAATGCAGGGGAATTTCGCGTTTGTGATTGCGACTATAGTTGTAGTTGCCTCGATTGGAACGGTCTCGATTCTTACAGCGACTCCAGGTGCCTTCGGCTACTCATCGTCGATTGAGAACTGCACGCCAGGGGCTTTTCTTTTTCTGAGAAGTCCGGCTAACAACTCGATAACGTCGACGAGCACAATCTTGAGTTGCCTGACCGCCACGTCGACGATGACTGGCGGCCAGACCTGCATCGTGTTTGGCGAAGCTTCGGGACTGTTCGTCAGGGTCACGACGGACTCAGGGGTTCCTGTAGCTGGTGCCGAGGTGGACGCGGTGCAGAACGGTCCTATCATCAACAATGTGTCTTGCGGACTCGCAACGATTAATTCGCTGTACACAAACAGCAGTGGCTTTGTCAGCATATCAGCTGCAAGCGGTAGACCACTGGCGGGATCTTTTGATTTCGTCATCAGATACGGTGGCCACCTATATCACGCTCAAGCGGATCTAAGACCGTTGACTGCGACGTATGTCTTTGTCAAGGTGCCTTCTGGGGCCATCTCTTCCGCGAGCTGCTACTATAACGAACGCTGCCCGGTTTCATGAGCAGGCGGACGCGTGAACACGCAAGAGGCCTTGGGCGATATCTCCTCTCGTGAGGTCGATGCCTTGAAACGGGGATTTATCATTGTGCCACTGGGATTTCGGATCTGAACTGATTGGCCCGCGAAAATTCGGCGTCAAGACTGTTTAGCTTCTGAAACAGGCTGGGGCTTGAGGTGCCGCCGCACTGGGGATTGAAGCCTGGCGTCGGCAAGCAGCGTCGAGGACTTGTGCCAGAGGTGATTGTTCAAACCGAACGCGACAGAGCCTGGGTGGCAGCGTTGCATCAGGGAGAAGGTTGTCTCGCAACACACTACCAGCGGAGGTCTGGCGAAACAAGCCTTCAGCTCCGCGTAGGTATGACCGATTCGGCCCCTATCTTCAGGTTCTGTGACTCGTGCGGAACGGGACGGCCGAAGAGGCCCACTCCGCGGAAGATCCCTTGGAAGCCGATGTGG
>VBPP01000084.1 GCA_005877365.1 Nitrososphaerota archaeon | reverse complement strand
GGCTCTTCTCAAGGGAATAGATTGGAGAACTATACGTGAACTCCACAAGGGTTAATATTCCCGTCATGCACTTTCATCCCAATGAAGATATCCAACTTCCGTAGCCGCGGCAGGAGAGCCATCTCTCCTATCGTCGCAACAGTACTCATCGTAGCGGTCACGTTGGTGGCATCAGTCGCCATCGCGGGATTCGTCTTCGGAATCTTCTCAACACAGAGCAACACAGCCCAAGTCTCCGTGACAGCACAAGCCCTCCTCGCATCAGGCTTCCTGACAGGCGGCACGGCAATAAATGCCGTTTGCAACGTCGCCTCGGGTACGAACCAGATGACCCTTAGCAACATCGGGACGGCAGCAGCAACGGCCACTAGTGTCTCCATAACCTTCGCCGGTACGACCACCTCCTTCGCCGTTACTGCGCCATGCACCATCACCGCAGCTGGCCTTACAGGTGCTACCACGGCTGGCAACCCCATCTTCGTCATCTTCGGCGCAACCAACAAGCTGACTCCGAGTGCCGTATCTGGCGGAACATACACTGGCACAGTCACCCTCTCTAACGGTGCGGTACTGCTGTTCACTGGAACGTTCCAGTAAACTGGATTAGATGGCAGAAAAAGGAATCGAGCGTTCCGCGCCGGTTCCGTTCTCCTTTTTGAGATCCACAGCAAACTCCTTGACGGCATATCTCTAATCTGGATTTCCGCTTCACAGACTATATCTACGCTCGGGGGTCTCTCAAGTTTGGATTGAAGCTTAGGGAGAAATCTGGAAGGGTTGCTGTCTCAGAGATCCATCGATACATTCTCGCCCCCTGTGATCTTCTTCACCCTGAATCACAAATAGGATAGGGAAAGTGTCTTGGGGAAGTTCAAACGCTCCAAAAATCCGTCCGGGGAGAAGAGCAAAGAAAAAGGCCCGAGACTAAGGTTCCCCTTCGTGGGAACGCCAATGCCGGCTACCTGCAAGGAGATCGAGAGGTATCCGCTCAACGCCCCGTTCGCCTATGCGGTAGTGGCCGAGGACCAGACGAGTCGTGCGAGGAAGTACTACGTCGACGAGATCGTCCTGAGCCCGAGAGAGGCGGCGATCTACACTTATCTTCTGGACACACTTGAAAGCGAGTTGACTGTCCCGAGGTCCGAGGTCAACCCCAGGGACTACTTCAGGGAGCAGGCGAAGCGAGTCGTAACGAAATATTCGATGAATGCATCTCAGCTCTCATGGCCGAAGATTCTCTACTACTCCGAGAGGGACCTAGTGGGCTTCGGAGTCCTCGACGGTTTTATGAGGGACGCGGGCATAGAAGACATCTCTGCCGATGGCGTCGGCAAGCCGATCTTCATCTACCATAGGAAGTACGAGAACCTAGAGACGAACATAACGTTCGCGAAGGACGAAGAGCTTGACAACATAATCTCAAGACTCGCCCACATGGCGGGCAAGCACGTCTCCACCGCCTTCCCCGTCGTGCAGGGAACCCTCCCCGGGAGGCACAGGCTCGCCGCGACGTTCCGGAGGGAGATTTCACCTTACGGCGGAACCCTGACAATCAGGAAGTTCAGGGAAGACCCGTTGACCATAGTCGACATGCTGAACCTTAATGTTATCAACTACAGCCTCGCCGCCTACACGTGGCTCCTCCTCGAGAATAGGGCGACGGCGATCGTCGCGGGGGCAACGGGCTCCGGAAAGACCACGCTGTTGAACGCCTTGCTCACCCTCACGAGGATGAGCGCAAAGATAGTTACGATCGAGGAGGTCCAGGAGCTAAACATCGCCCACCTGAACTGGACCGCCCTAGTCGCGAGGCAGAGCTACGGTACCGGAGAGGAATCGGGGACGGAGGTCGGGCTCTTCGACCTCGTGAAGGCGACCCTGAGAATGAGGCCAGACATCTTGGTCGTGGGAGAGGTTAGAGGTGAAGAGGCGTATGTCCTCTTCCAGGCTCTCAGCACGGGTCACGGAGGGCTCTGCACTCTCCACGCCGACGATGTCACATCCGCGGTGCAGAGGCTGACCTCGAAACCGATGGACGTTCCCGCTTCTTTCATCCCCTTCCTCGACCTAATCTTCACCGTGAGGAGAATCTCGATCCCAACAGCCGGGGGCGGGACGAGGGTCGTGAGAAGAGTCCTATCGGTCGATGAGGTAGTGGGGGTCGGCAACTACGTGAAGATGTTCAAATGGGATCCCAACACGGACAAGCACGTAGCCTCTCAGCTGAAGATGAGCGTTAAATTGGCCAGGCTCGCAAAGGATACGGGACAGTCGATTCCAGACCTGATAGAGGAGATAAACAGGAGGGCCTCTGTCCTCAGGTGGATCGCTCAGAAGGGGATCAGGAACTTCAAGGAAGTCTCCACGCTCTTTGAGGAATACCGCTTGAGGGGTCCTGAGCTTTACCAGACAGCCGAGGTCGAGCTAGACAGGATGGGCGTGGCCTCCGATTCAGAGATTGAGGAGAGCGTGACGATCTGATTGAAGAGCGCACCAGCCACTACTAAAACAACCACTACCGCTCGCCCAGCAAAAGTGAGAGGGCCCCGCCTCGGCCGCTTTGACCGGTTCACGGGCTTCGCCTTCAAGCTCTTCGGGAAGCAGGGGAAGCGACTCGCCTCGTCTCGCCCTAAGCTTGTGGAGGAGATAATCCCTCTTGGCCGTGGCGTTTGCGACGGGTATCCTCTACTTCGCCCTGGGGATGCTCGCACCACCCCTAGTCTTCTTGGTTACGTGGAAGTCGCCAAAGATCAGCCAGTCTGGAAGGTCGGCGGCACTAGACAATGAGTATCCGTTCATGATAGGTTTCATGGAGGTCCTCGCTGGCGGGGGTGTCTCGCCGATCTCAGCCCTCCGTCGAATGTCCAAGATGGAGAAGATCTTCCCCGCGGCCTCGAAGGAGGCGAAGAGGATCCTTGTCGATATCGACGTCTTTGGGACCGACCCTATCACGGCCTTCGAGAAGGCGGCGAAGTTCAGCCCTCACAAGGCGTTCACAAACTTCCTCTACGGCTACACCACAGTTCTCAAGACTGGCGGCAATGTGACGGATTACGTCGGCATGAAGATGAAGGAGACCTTCGACCTCAGGGCATCGAAGATAAAGAGGACGACGGACTCGATCGGCACTCTCGCCGAGGCTTACCTGACTGTGACTTCCGTCCTCGGCATAAGCCTCTTCACCCTCTATCAGACTCAGGCCATCCTTACGCGCGACTCTGGGGGGATGACGAGCCTATTCATTTTCTCCTTCCTGGGGATACCCGTCATCTCAGTCCTCTTCGTCTGGATCCTCGACGGCCTTCAAGCGAAGCAGCCTTTCGTCGACATGAGACCCTACAAGCTCTTCGCCTACTGCCTCCCGCTCGGCGTCCTGATCTACCTGCTCCCCATCCCCGTGAGTTACCCGCTTAAGGTCTCGATGGCCCTGATTTCAACCGTCCTCGGACCCACGATAGTGACCAACAGATACACGCGTGAAACGCGAGGGTTGGAGAACGCGCTCCCCGACTTCATTCGTGACGTCGCGGAAGGCAGGAAGGTAGGTCTGCCCCCGGAGGGGAGCATCGAAGCGCTCGCCACGAAGGACTACGGGAAACTGACGCCGGCAGTGAGGAAGATGGCGTCCCAAATCTCTTGGGGACTCTCCATCGGGAAGGTTATCTCCACCTTCGTCTCCGATGTGAGAAGCTGGATCACAAAGGTCGCTGGTACGCTGATGGTCGAGGTCGTCGATGTCGGGGGAGGGACCGTGAAGAGCTTCTCCGAGATGGCAGACTTCACTCGCAAAGTGAACGAAACAGAGTCGGACAGGCGGGCGGCACTGAGACCTTTCGTCTTCGTCGTCTACATGTCGGGGATCTTGCTCGTCTTCTCAACCTTCACTATGGTCTACTTCCTATCGGAACCTGCCGCTGTCCTGGCACATTCTCCGTACACCGCGAACCTGGGGCTGGCCACGGTCGACCCGGGTACGGTGTCAGTCTTGCTCGTCACTTCAATCTTTGACAGCTGGATCGTAGGGTTCGTGGCCGGAAAGATGGGGAACGGGGCCGTCTCGGATGGTTTCAAGCACGCCCTGTCACTGGTAACGATAAGCATAGTAGCAATCTACGTAACCGGACTCTTCATTCCGATAAAGTTCTCGTAGGGGTGGGGGAGGATTGCGAATCTGTATCTCCGCCTCTGCTATGACTAAATATCAAAAGAAGCGTGAGAGTGAGCGAACTTGATCAGTGGAGGAACCCGAGGGCTCATGGCACTCTTTGTCGTCATCCTGCTCTTCAGCCCTTTGGGTGTCGCCTCAGGGGCGCCGCAATCGTCTGGAACCCCGTTTTCAATCGCGCTCACGATCCTGCCTCAGAAATTGCCAGCTGACGGGAACGTCTACCCCGCAGTCCTCGTCTCCCTCATCGATTCGGCAGGCCTACCGACTATCGCCTTGAACGACACCACCGTGCTGCTGACCTCCTCGCTCGAGAGCGTGGGGAGGGTTCAGAGCTCGGCTGTGATAGCCGTAGGGAGGGCCTTCACGGCTGCCAATTTCACCACGACGAGTGCCCCCGGGACGACGGTGATCACCGCCACGGCGGCGGGGATTCGGACCGTCTCGGCCACCGTGACGACAGTCGTTGCGACGGGCTACCCTACACACCTGAGCATTATCGCGCTCCCTGACACGGTTCCAGCGCGCGGCTCCGGCAGGCTGGAGATTGAGCTTCAGGACGACCTCGGTCTCCCCGCGAAAGCCATCTCCGACACAACGGTCTCTCTCTTCTCATCGAACACCAAGGTCTTGAACCTCACCCAGTCTACCGCGCTTATCGCTTCGGGAGAGTTTGTCCAGCTGGCAGACTACACGACGGGCCTCGTTCCCGGCTCTGCCTCCGTAACGGCATCTGCCTCCGGTTTCGCCTCCGGGGTAACCATCCCCCCCGTCACCGTCCTGGGGCTAGCCCCCCTGGCCTTGAAGTTGTTCGCGCAACCCGACAAAATCGTTCAGTGTGTCCTCCCGGCAACTTCGTGCACCGGACGACTCGTCATAGCGCTCACCGACCTTCTTGGTGATCCGGCGAGGGCGCAGCGAGACATAACCGTCCAGGTCCGTTCGTCTAACAACACCGCCATCACCGCTCCGTCATCTGCCATCATCAAGGCTGGGAACATCTCCGTCGTGAGTTCATACACCGCGTTGACTACAGCATCAGGCAGCGGGCAGGCGGTCATCGCCGTCTCCTCACCTGGTCTCAAGTCCGACTTCTCGACGATATACACTAACAAGCCGGTTGGTCTGCCAACTCAGCTCGCCCTCTTCGTCGGTCCAAACCCACTCCCCGCCGACCACCATTCATACAGCTCCGTCGAGGTGTCCCTCTTGAATAGCGCGGGTCAACCGACGGTGAGTCAATCCGGAGGCACGAGCGTTACCCTCACATCATCGGTCGTGGGGGTAGGCAACTTCAGCAGTATATTGCTCACCGTTCTCAGCGGGAGCAATTTCCAGGCGACTTCCTTCACTTCGACGTTCGTCGTCGGAGCGACCGATTTGACGGCGACCGGTCAGAATCTCTTGCCCATCCAGCGTCAAGTCACGACCTTCGGCTCGGTCCCCTCGAAGGTAGTGCTCAAAGCGATTACCCCGACCCTCCCGGCTGACGGTTCGACTCATCCGGCGCTAGAGGTCGTGCTGCAAGATTCCGCGAACGCACCGGCGATCACCCCGACGGCCATTCACGTGAACATCTCGTCCTCACAGAGAGGGATAGTCAAGGTCGCCTCCGCGACAATAGGGGCGGGTCAGACCTTCGCGATTGTCAACGTCGACACTGGAACGGTAGCAGGTACCACGAGTGTAACTGCGCTCGTGTCCACGCTCACCTCAGGAATCACCATCTCGACGGTCATCCTGCAGACGGTTCTTCCGGCCCCCTCCTCTTTGGCCGCTTTCGCGCCCGCGAAGATAGTTCTACCGACGGCGAAGGAGCACCCATTCCTCGCGCTGCAGCTTCAGGACTCGGGCGGAAATCCCGCGAGGGCGAGGGTAAGGACGAATGCCACGGTCACGTCATCGAACACCACAGTCATAAGCAAGCCTTTCAAAATCACCTTCAAGGGAGGGCAGGACTACGTCCTCGCCCAGCTGAACCTTCTAGCTGCGGGCACAACCCAGCTCACGGTCTCCTCCGAGGGGCTGGCCGCCGCTGTGATTCCCATTACCGTCGTACCGTATCCCCTGCAGGCGACCCTTTTTGCCTCCCCTCCTTCCATTTTCACAAACCAGACGTCGAATGTCATCGCGAATGTCGTCTTAGCGGGGAAGGGTTTCCCAGGCGCAAAGATAGGATGGCTGGTTCACTCCGGGTCAATTAGCTCTCTCAACTCGACGACTGACAAGGGCGGTTCCGCTCTTGTGACCTTCTCGCCAAAGGCACCGGGCGTAGGGTCCGTCACCGCGGTCATATCTAGCGGCGCGTTCGGCGTTCGCAACCTTACCGCAACAATAGCAGTGCTTTCAACGTCATCAACATCAAAGTCCTTCACTACGTCTCTGACTCAGCTCCTCTTCTCCTTCCCGTACGTTCTCATCCTGGGTGGGGGAATAGTCGCAATAGTCGCGGTCGCAATCCTGCGGATAAGAGGACGCCGGACGGGTGCGGAGATTGCGGCGGATGAAGCAGGGCTAGAGTAGCCGAAGAAAAAAGGCCAGAGGTGGGAACCCGACTTCAAGGGACGATAGGGCTCAGCCCTTGAAGAAGCCGACGGCTAGACCAACGATGAAGGTGAGGGAAGAGTAGGGGAGGTACCCCGCAATCTGCCTGACCTTGTCGGTGTACGTCGACCCCGTCCTGAAGAGTCCAACCACTGGCCCGATGACTTCCTGCGGCGAAATCATTCCGAGGACGATCAGGAGCAGCACGAGCACGCCTGCGGCCACAGCCACCTTGAATATTCCTTTGGCGATTGTTCCCACCAGAAAACCGAGAATCAGAGGGACGACGATCGCCGCTAGGAAGGTAGTTGATCCATCTGGAGGGAGAAGCGTAACCATCTGATTCATCTTCAACCGAGACATCTTAAGAATTTTGTCTCCTCATATCAAGGCATGATAGCCACGGGTCTGATTGCCTTGGTCCCGTCCCTTAAGCCTCCTGTTTCGCAATATCCTTCTTGCCTCGCGAAATGTCATGGCATGAGAAGCCGATGCCGGTCATGCTGTAAGCGTGGAGATCTTTCGACCTTCAAGAGAGCTCGGCGCACTCTAATCGACCCCAGCCTCTTGGGTTAATCGTCCCGTCCCAGAGGGTCTTGGTGGCACATCGCGGGCGGACTCATTCCGGGCCTGGCTGATGGGTCGTTCCCAAGCGTCACGGGTAATCTGCGAGGTTGCAAACCAGCAACCACCGACTGGATCGTGTCACTTGAAGCGCAGGCGCGGGTGGGGACCTATCAACCGCCCCTGTATGAACTGCCGCAACATTTGAGTCAGCTGCCCAGCTTGGCGTAGGAGGGCTGAGCCGCATTCTTTCCTCGGTCAAGGGGCGTGACGAGAGAATCGGAAATCAGGGAAGCTCTCTGGATCTTCACACCCGTCTGCTGAAGCCGGCGGACCGGTCTCTCAACCGGAGAAGGGAGATTGACACTAAGAGTGTCCAGAGGATCAAGAGAGAGTTCCCTACGAGGACAAGGGCGTCTGGTATTCCCAGCGGAATCCCCAACGTGTTGAAAAATTGATACACGCCCACAATCAAGGAGAACCAGCCGAGCAAGTGAGCGAAGACTCGCGTCCTCAGGATCACCAACCCCAGGAGAAGAACGTAGCCCCCTTCAATCCAGTATAGGAGGGAGTTGTAGAGGACGTCATAGATTCTGTAGACAACCACTCCCGAGACTTCAAGCGCTATCCGAGTTGAGTTGTCCGCCACAACCCCGTGCTGCGCCGTGATGCTTACGAGGGTCCACTGCAAGGCGGTCCGGGTCAGCAGGACGGGCACCTCCATGAATGCGACAGCGACGGCAGCGAGCAGAAAGATGCTCATACCGGCGGAGGCAGCCGCGTCCCGAAGCGCCAAGTAGATCCCCAGGACGAACAAGACGAAGAGAATGAAGACTCCGGCGGGCCAGAAGGTGCCCACGAGGGCAGGGTTGCTGTATGTTGCGAGCAGGGAGCCGAGACTCGAACTTCCAGTAAGCCTTGGACCGGATATTACGTACGGAAAGGCTATCTCGAGAAGTACAACCTGAAGGACGGTTGCGAGACCGCAGATTCCCGCAACTGTGTTGTTCGAGACCAACGTGAAAGGTTGGGAGTCTGAGCTCTTAAATGCTGTTCCGTGATGGCGGCACTCAGGGCAGCTGCCAAGTCGACTGGAGACGCCCCTGTTGCGTTGTTCGGTAGTGGGCCGAAGACCACTATCACATCCTCAAACCCAACGTTCACAAGAATCCCAGGGGTCGGAAGAGGGCGAGCAGGGGAGCAGGGACTCCTTGGTAAGGGCGACAGGGGAAGTCGCTGTCCTGTCAGCTTTTCGCTGGCTCCCGTGCATCTTCCTCGTTGTCCTACGCTGAACGGATTCGGAGTAAGGATTCAGTATCAATCTCACTTAACTACCGAAGTCGAGATTACCCTTCAAAATGAGGTCAGCAGGCAGCGGGGGTTCGATTTCGCTTGTGGATTTCGGCCAAAATCGTTATTTTCGGAAAACGGAGTGAATACCCGTTTGATACTTACTCAGAGAGCCAGACGGAGGCGTGCAGTATCGGAACTGACGGGAGTCATGCTCTCCCTAGGCGTGACTCTCGCTGCGGGGGTGGCTGTGTGGGGGTTCGCCAGGACGCAGGCGGGCGTCCAAGAGCAACAACTGGGGGCCGCCTTCAACGGCAACGTGAACTCCCTGAATGAGCAATTTGTCGTAGCGCAGGTCGTCTATGCGGCGAGCTCGATTACAATCTACTTCTACAACAGCGGTCAGGCTCCGGTCCAATTCGCGCAGATAGAGGTGTACAACTCCACAAGAACCAAGATCGACCTAACGTATACTGCCACAAAGGTGACGGACCTGAATCATGTGGGGACGTGCACTGTGACTCCGCCCGGCGCGCTTGAGTCCACTCTTCTCGGCGCGTCCCAGACAAGCTTCACTGTGAACGGTGGGACGGTCTCATCCATCACGCTGACCTTTCCGGCTTGCTACACTGGGACATTCAAGTCTGGTTTCACGTACTTCCTGAACGTCTTGGGGCGTTACGGTAACACGGCGACTTATTTCCAGGCGATGTAGCGAATTGAGCCTCAAGGGCGAATCGCGCACGAAGAGACGCGCGGTCTCGGGAGTAGTCGGCGGGCTGCTTCTCTTCAGCATGCTATTCTCCGTTGGGACTGGTTATTTCATGTTCGTGATCAACGGAGAATCCCAGTACAGTCAAGCGCTGGCCAACAGGACACAAGGCTTGCAATCACAGTTAACTGAAAGTTTGAAGATCACCCCCGCATCAGGGGCGAGCAACCACCTCGTCTTCACCGCGACGAACATCGGTGGCACGGCCGCGAACATCACGGACGTCTTCGTCCTGGACCCCAGCGGCGTCACGCGCACCTACGGCTTGGGATTTGGTCCGAACACGACGCCCGCCCTACCCGGAGGCGTTACGCCGCAGAAGACATCCGCGTCGTACGACACGGGCATCACGATCGTGCCGGGAACTTACACGATAAAGGTCATCACCCACAGAGGAAACGCCTACACCGCAACCTATCCGGTGCCTCCGGCGACAAGTTTCGCCTCTTCGACAGGCTCCCTGACAGTCGACCTCTCCTCTTTCAGATGGGTTCAGCTGACAGGGACCAGCTCCATCAAGCAGGAGAATTACGTCGCGAACTGCAACGCCGCCCTGTGCGGAGTCGGATTCTCCTCGAACGTCGCCTCCGGAGATACCCTCGTCTATGCCGTGGGATGGGCCAATCACATCGCCCCGGCGACTCCGACGGACACCCGTGGCAACACATTCACTCTCGGGGCAGCCAACACAGTCACAACTCCGAGCACGACTCCCCCGACTCTCGTCCAGCAGCGGTACACCTCGAACTGCGCCTCCTCGCTGTGCGGTCTGGCATACAGCTCGAACGTCGCCTCGGGGAACACGCTCGCGTTCGCGCTCGGGTGGCTGAACCAGAGCCCTCCCTCGACACCCACGGACACACTCGGTAACACCTACACCCTGGGTGTCTCTCAGTCGCTGGCGGACCCCGCGCCCACGCTCGTCCAAAAGAACTACAACTCGAACTGTAACTCTGCGTCCTGCGGTCTGGCGTACTCCTCCTCAGTCACCGCCGGTAACACTCTGGCCTTCGCGCTGGGGTGGTACGGTCAGAATCCTCCCTCGACACCCACGGACACCCGCGGGGACACCTTCACTCTCGGGGTATTCAACTCGGTCACTGCTGTGAGCCCTAATCCGCCTACGCTCGTCCAGAAGAACTACAACTCGAACTGCAACTCTGCCTCCTGCGGTCTGGCATTCTCCACGAACGTAGCCTCGGGGAACACGCTCGTCTTCGGCCTGGGCTGGTCTGTCGTCGCGCAGTACTACGTCCCCATCACACTCACGAACAATCAGGGGTCGGCCACACCGACCACCTTCCAGCAGAAGATAACGTGGAACCCCTCCACCTACTCGGCCTACGAATCATCGACCTTGGGGAACATCCGCTTCTGCGCTGACATCCTTTGCGCCACGACCCTCAACGCGTGGCTCGAGTCTTGCACACCTTCGTGCTCCACGAGTGCAACCTCCGCCTCGGCATGGGTGAAGCTGACATCAGCGATAGCGGCCAGCGGAGGTACGCAGACCGTGTACATGGCGTTCCTCGGTACGTCCGTAGACTTCGACGGCAACTTCTGGGGAGAGGCCCCCACGATTCCCGGGGTGTATGGCCAGAACGACAATGGCGCAAACGTCTTCACATTCTACGACAACTTTGCGGGAACATCCCTCTCCGTCAAGTGGACGGTCGTCAAGAGCTCAGGCGGCTCAGTGACGGTCAACAACGGGGCCACGTTCACGACGGGCTCCGCCATTGACTACGCGTTCGTCGATTCCGCCCCCCAGACGTATCCTCAGGTCGCCGAGTCTTACATGGTGTCTAGGACCGGCTTCACAGCCCTGGCGCTCGGCATCACGACTTCCAACTCGGTCAATGGCGGCATCTATCCTTACAACGGCTACGTAGTCGTCCTGTTCAAGTTCAGCGGCGTAGATTACCTCGCCCTGGGCTCCGAGACCTCCGCAGGCTCAAGTACGGTGTCGTTCCAAGCAGAGCCAAATTTCAACGCAGGAATTTGGCAGATCTCATGGTCGTCGACATCGGTCCAATCGGCTACCGATGGGTCCGTCTCCCTCTCCGGAACCAGTGGCAGCCCAGCCATCGCGAACTATGGGATCTACGTCGGCCAGTCCAACAACAACCCCGGCAGCGACGTGGTGGACTGGGGAAGGATGAGAGCGTACCCCCCAAGCAACGTGATGCCCTCCACTTCGTTCGGGAGCGTTGGCAGTGGTGTTCCCTCCGTCACTGACACCCGCGGGGACACCTTCACTCTCGGGGTATCCACGTCCGTAACAGCGGCTAGCACCACGTACTACTCCTACATCTGGTACGCAACCGCCGGCAGCTCAGGCGCTGACACGATTACTGCCTCCTTCTCTTTCTCGGTAACCGGCTCGGTCTCCATCTATGAAATCAACGGAGCCACGACAACCAGCCCATCGACCTCGACGGGAAGCTCCTCTGCGGGCTCTACGGCAGTCTCGGTCACCTCCTTCACGCCGGCCGCCAACTCATTCGTGATCGGGAACGCAGAGACGTCCTCCAGCGCGTCCACCTTCACCGTGGGGAGCGGTTACACTAGTGTCCTAACAGGCGCAGGCGGCTGCGACCCAACAAACGCAGCTCGAGGATGCAGTGAGTATCAGACGGGAGTAGGGTCAGCGACGACCGTTCCCTTTACTCTGGGCGCGTCCGCTTCTTGGGTGGAGTCGGCTATCTCATTTACCCCTTCTGCCGTCTACTACTCCTACATCTGGTATGCCACCGCCGTGAGCTCAGGCGCCGACACGATCACCGCTTCCTTCTCCGGCACGGTGACGGGCTCGGTCTCCGTCTACGAGATCAGCGTTAACGCTAATCCCAGCATAGCCTCTTCGACTGGAAGCTCCTCAGCGGGGTCTACGACACCCTCAGTCGCCTCCTTCACCCCTGTCCCCACCTCAATCGTAATCGGGAATTTGGAGACGAACACACCCTCCTCCACCTTCACCGCGGGGAGCGGTTACGTTAGTGTCATTACAGGCGCAGGCGGCTGCGACCCAACAAACGCAGCTCAAGGATGCAGCGAGTACGAGACTGGTGTGAGCACTTCGACGACCGCCCCGTTCACGCTAGGCACCTCGGCCCCATGGGTGGAGTCCGCCATCGCCATCGGCCCCAACACC
>VBPP01000272.1 GCA_005877365.1 Nitrososphaerota archaeon | reverse complement strand
ACCGTTTCAGCTTGCTCTCCACTGTAGTACCCGTAAGGACGATTAGCTTACGTCTCAGGTCAGTGCGCGCTTGAAGCCTCCTATCCCCGTCGCCAACCGATAATGAAACAGGACCGGCTTTCCCTAGCATTGACTCCAATCCGGACAGGGCTGTGCACATGCTTATGGTTCATCTTTTTATCGCAAGGATGCCGTGAACAGGCGATGGCGCTTTCAAACGCTGCGAAAGCGGGCGTCGCCATCTTCGTTGGGGCTGTCCAGTTTGGAATCTTCCTCATAGTAGCTGAGATATATTACTCGGCCTACGGAGTGCTCAACACCTCCGGGTCTGGAAACACGACCGGATACGCGTACAGCGTATCCGTGAACTTCGTGAGCGACCTCGGCGCGACCTGCCGCAGCTCCTGCACGATTCCCCCCTCGGCTTGGCTCTTCGACATATCAAACGCCCTTCTGGGCCTCCTCATCCTCGCGGGCGCGTACTTCCTCCAGCGGGCGTTCAGGTGGAAGCCCGCCACTGGGCTGCTCGCCTTGGCTGGAATCGGGGCGCTGGGTGTGGGCCTCTTCCCGGAGACGGCCGGGATTTTGCACACAATCTCCTCGTTCATAGCCTTCCTGTTCGCTGGCCTGTCCGCGGTCGTCACCGCCAAGCTCCAGAAGAAGCCGATGTCCTACCTCTCCATTATTCTGGGCCTCTCTACGCTCGCCGCTCTCTCCCTGTTCGTCGGTGGCATCTACCTCGGATTGGGGGTAGGGGGGATGGAACGAATGATCGTCTACCCGACACTCCTCTGGGCGGTAGGGTTCGGCGGCCACATGATGGCGACAGAAGATTCAATGCGCTGGTAGCTGCCGTCGAGCGTCAGCGCTACGACGTGCCTGACCTCGGACTCTTCTCCTTGGAAAGCTTCCACCCCCTTCAAGAAAAATGGGGACTCTCACATCCACCGTTGGGTCGGCAGTCGGAGATGTGAGACCTTGTGCGGTTTTGACGGGGTTTGAGGCTTCGCCTAGAGACTGGTCGGTGCGAGAGTTAGTCCCGAGTCCGTGTTGGAACCGCCTTGTACGGTCTGTGCCGCCTGTTCGATCAAGTCGGTCGCCGCTTCGGCTTGGGAGAACATGGACAGGTGCGATCCTCTAACTTGGACAATTTGTGCGTGCGCGCGCTGGGCCATGAAAAGCTGCAGAAAAGGCGGGATCACGCGGTCAATTGTTCCTACCAGATACCAGCTTGGAATCGTCTTCCAGGCGGGTATTCCAGAGGGCTGCGGGAATACGCTGAGAACTATTGGACGCTGCGAAGATGCCAGGACGGCAGCTTTGCCGTCTGACAGGTCGTTTGCGAAGCACGAAGGGAACACGCTTTGCTTGATGTACAAGTCAAAGTCTCCAGCCGTGGCGCCCGGGAAACTTACGAAATTGAACACTTGAGTAGGGTCTCCTCCTAAGCAGGAGCCTGATTGGCCGCTTGGTGGTGGCATGCTGACGAGTTGCAACAGTGATTCTCCTTGGTCAGGCACAAAGGCGTCCACGAAGACGAGAGCCTTCACGTTCGGGTTTCCAGTCGCAGCGTTGGTGATGACGGCGCCTCCATAGGAGTGTCCGACGAGGATGATTGGTCCGGTGATGCTTTGGAGGAAGCTGGCCAGATAGGCAGAGTCGGAAGCTACTTCCCGGCTACCACGAGCCCCTCTGCGTAGTTGATGTTGATTATCAGAGCAATGATTACCAATGGAATGACCTTTTTCATATTTGTCGTTTCACCTCCTCTGACTGAACTTTTGTCGGCACCCCCCTAGCCTAATAAACAGGCAAGTGGAGTGAAAGTATAGTTAGACAAGTAACAAGGACGATCATGAAAGCGGAAAGCCTAGTCAAGGTCTCGACGAAGGGCAGGACAGTGATTCCGAAAGAGGTGCACACGCACGCAGTTCGGACGCCCTACGAAAAGACCGGGTTCTATCAAGGAAATTAGCGTCCGACGTTATCGGCTCTCGAATCACCGAGCTTTAATAGACTGGTCTAGGGGCGTCGAGACAGGTTTCGCAGCCTTGCTGATGGTCCCCGGCCCGTCCGAACCCGAACCAGAGGTTCTGACCACGCTCGCCCTGCCAATACTCCCACACTACGGGGAGAAGTGGAAGCAGGTCTACGATGATACTACAGCGAAACTCCAGAAGATCTTCAAGACCGAGAACGACGTCATCATAGTCCCCGTGCCCGGGCAGCTGGCGGTGGAGATGGCCGTCGCGAACCTTGTCCCCAGGGGGCAGGAAGCGTTCGTGTGCGTCAACGGATACTTCTCTGAAATGATAGTCTCAATGGTCGAGTACTGGGGTGGGAAGCCGGTCGTGGTAAGGAGCGGTCCGGGAAAACCGGTAAAACCGGAGCAGGTTGAGGAGGCGATCGAGAGGACGAAGAGCGACCCATCCGGGAAGCCCCTCTTCGTCGTCCAGAACGAGACGTCTACGGGCGTAGTAAGCCCAGTCGGAGCAATCCTCAAGGTCTGCAGGGAACACGGTATGCTGACCGTTCTTGATTCGATTTCCGCCTTCGGGGGAATAGATGTAAGGGTCGATGAATGGGGCGCCGACTACGCGATCGGATACGCGAGCAAGGCCATCGGGGGCGTCTTCGGGGCAGAGCCCGTGGCCGTGAGCAGGGATGCCTGGAAGGCAGCCAAGAAGAACTCCGACAAGATTCATACCCGCTTTTTGAATCTCAATGTCTGGGCCAAGGCCATCGAGGAGATGGGCCCGTGGGGGCACCCTCATCCGTCGTCGATGCCGACTTCAATCATCGTCGGACTGCGGAAAGCCGTCGACCTCGTCCTGAAAGAAGGGTTGGACAACAGATACCGGAGGCACCAGGAGGTGGCGGAGTTCACCCGCAAGTCTCTGGGGGAGTTGGGTCTGAAGCTATTTCCCGACAAGAGGTATCTCTCGAACACAGTCAGTGTCGCATCAGTCGACCCGGAGGTGGACAAGAAGCTCAGAGGGAGGCTCGCCTCGAAGTACGACATAATGATCGCGGGGGGTCTCGGTGAGCTTTCAGGAAAGATAATCAGAATCGGCCACATGGGTACTTCGGCGACAATTCAGGCCGTCTCCACGACCATGGCGGCGATGGA
>VBPP01000271.1 GCA_005877365.1 Nitrososphaerota archaeon | reverse complement strand
CGTAAAGAAGGGGAAGGAGGCCAAGGTTAAGGCGAGGACAAGAGACCTCCTTTACACCTACAAGACGACGACCGAGGAGGCTGACGCCCTGACGAAGGGGCTGAAGGTCACCGTAGAGGAGTTTACCTCAGCGAAGGAAGAAAAGTAGCGAAGCGACCCCCAGCACCATCGGGATGGGGAGGCCGGGTAGCAGCTTCTTCTTCGTCAGGAGGTAGAGGGTGAAGACCATCCCCGCGTCGACGGCGGCTATGGTTACCACGGCGGCGGATACACTTACCGCGGCGCCGAGTATGTTGAGTTGGTAGATTGCCAGTGAAGGCAGCATAGAGTAGAAGACCGTGTCTCCGAGCCCAATAGTGAACTCTCCGGCCTTGACGGAGATTACACCGAGCGCGCTCGCGGGCGCGGCCGAGACCAACTCTCTCAGCGGTCCCCTGAAGACAGCGTAGACGTCGTAGAGGGAGAAGGCGATGGGGAAGAGAAGCGCGGTGATGAGAGGTAGGGTACTGGCAAAGTAACTGCCCACCTCAGCGGAGAGCAATGCGAGCACCCCGCTCGAGATCCGCGAAGAAGCCTTCACGAAGGTCGTGTAGCCCAAGAGGGCGACGGGCACAAAGGAGAGCAGCAGGTCGAACAGGGGCGAGCTGAAGTTGAAGAAGTACAACGTTACGCTATCGACCGTAATCAGCGTGAGAGAGAAAGCGGATAGTACCGTCGCCCCGAAGACGATGATCTTGAAGGAGAGGACTCGCTTCTGTCTGAGGATCCAAACTAGGGCGAGCGTCGTCGAAAAGACCACGAGAACGAGAAGGAGGGTATTCCCCGCGGAACCGGCGGGTGAGGTTCCGAGAGGGGCGTAGCTATAGCCGCTGAGCGAGAAGACGGGTGCGTTCAGGTAGGTGAGCAGAACGGCGGCCGCCTGTATTCCCAGGATGAAGACGAGCGCCTTCAGGACCCCGAGCGGGGTCACCTTCTTTCCTTCGCTCGGCGCCGGTTGAACTTCGCTCGGCGCCGGTTGAACTTCGCTCGGCGCCGGTTGAACTTCGCTCGGCGCCGGTTGAACTTCGCTCGGCGCCGGTTGAACTTCGCTCAAACGTGAAACTCCTCACCCGCAATTACGGCGCGCGCCTCCACTCCCATGTCCTGATGCAGGACATCCGCGAGTGAGATACAGGACTCCTCCTCGCCGTGAACCGTGAGAAACATCGGTGAGCCCTTGACCCTCTTCAGGTCGTCGATCAGCATGCTCTTTCCGCTGTGCGAGGAGAAGTCGAATCGCCTGACCTCGGCCTTGACCTTCGTGGGCTTCCCGTTGAGGATCGTCAGCCCCTTGTCGAGGAGGGTTCTCCCAGCCGTCCCCGGCACCTGGAAGCTCACAATCGCTATCGCGTTTTTCTCCTCCCTCGCGAGCCTCTCGTTGTAGAAGACGGAGGCACCTCCGACGAGCATACCCGCTGGCGATACTATCACGGTGGGGCGCTTCACGACCCTCCTCCTCTGGCTCCAGCTCACCAGCTGCTCGGTGTTCTCGAGTGTCCTTCGAAGTAGTTCAGGGTCTTTGAGGTACTCCTGGTATCTCAAGAGTATCTCGTTCACCTTGAGCGCCATCCCGTCCATCGAGACAGGGTGCTTGAAACCGTGGTTGTACAGGACCATAGCGATCTCCTGGGCCCTCCCCACAGAGAAGGCCGGAACCAAGAGGACACCTCCGCGCTCGATGACCGCATTCGCGAAGTCCACGAACTCCTTCTCGACGGCGGACCGCTCCGGGTGGTCAGCGGTGG
>VBPP01000270.1 GCA_005877365.1 Nitrososphaerota archaeon | reverse complement strand
CAGCAGTTTGTCGGCCTCGACCCACGAACTCTCGTACTTCTTGATCAGCCGCTTGCAAGCCTCGACTAGCTTCTCCTCCCCAACCTTCTTCAGGTTCTCCCACTTGTTCCCCGTGAGCCCAAGCTCCTTCTCGGCCTGCAGCTCAACCGGGAGTCCCTGTGTGTCCCACCCCCCACGAAAGACGATTTTCTTGCCGCTAAGGGTGCTGTACCTATACCATAGGTCCTTCATCAGGCGACCCCGGACGTGACCTATGTGCGGGTCGCCGTTGAGGGTGGGGGGTCCCTCCACGTACCCAACTTCCCTGCGGCCAGAGAACTTTTTTCTCAGTCTTTCTCTCAGATTCGAGGAATCTGCGAAGGCGCGTACCCTTGGTTCTACATCCTTCCAATCGTAGTTTGGGCTGAGCGAGTGAGGTCTAATCGTTCCCTCTTTCTCTAATTTTGTGACCACGCAACGCGCCCTACCGCCTCCTCCTGAGTTATTTTAATGATGACTTCGAGTCCTGATGCAGTAGACCGAATGGGATGCATCAGATCTCAGTCCTCCGAGCAGATGGCGGGAGGGTCACTCAGGATTAATACCCCGAAGAGCTACTAGAACCACTTCACATCCCCACGAATAGCCTGCTCGCGTGCTCCTCAGGAAGGCCGGCCTCTCTAATCTTCTCCGCCGCCTCCCGAATGTCATAGCTCATCCTCTTCTCCTGGACCTCTACTTCACCATTCTCGAAGGTCGCAACCACGTATGAAGACCTGTTGTCTCCGTCCCTCGGCTGACCCACGGAGCCGGGGTTCAGGACTGTACCGTTTTCTCCTTTCCAGACATACGGCACGTGTGTGTGGCCAAGGGCGATCAAGCGCGCGGAAAGCCTCTTCAGGTAGAAATCGAAGAGCTCGGAGTGCGTCCCGGGGTCGACGTACTCCCATAGATGGTCGAGGGGACTCCCGTGCGTGAGATAAATCCGAGAGCCCTCAACGTCGAAGCTGAGTTCCTGAGGTAAGCTCTTCAGGTACTCCTCACTCTCGGCCGAAATGGCCCTCGCCGTCCACTTGGCTGAGATCGCCGCCCTCGCGTTGAAGTCTGACGTGTTCCCCGTGACGACCGCGTAATCGTGGTTTCCAAGAACGGAGGTCACGCCTCTACTTCGAAGAAGCGCGATCACCTCGTTCGGGCTGGCACCGTAACCGACTATGTCTCCCAGGCAGTAGATACTCATGTCTCCGAGCTTCGCCAGGACGGTCTGGAGGGCCTCGAGGTTCGCATGGACGTCGGATACAAACGCGACCTTCTTCAATTCAGCTCAACCGCTTGGCACTCGTGCCCCTTTCTGGGTAGTTCGTAACCGAAATTCAGTCGGGTGTGAAGATAATTTAACTTTCCTCCATTAACAGATTTTGGGGCTAATCGGATCCGAAGCTAAGGATGAGCACTTTCCAGAACAAGTGGGAGAAGAATCAGGGCCAAAGTTTCTCGTCGAAGGTGAAGGAATCGGTACGCAATCCCGGTCCTTTGAAGCCGAGACTTGACCTCGCAATCCGACAAATCCAGGTGCAGGTAGCAAAACTCGACGGCACATCAACCAAACTCAGAGAGAGGGACTCACAGATCTTCGGCAAAGTCGTCGGCTCGATACAGAAGCACGACACACAGCACGCATCTGTCTTCGCGAACGAACTGGCTGAGGTCCGAAAGATGAACAAGATGGTGACCCAGGCCAGGCTCGCACTCGAGCAGATCGTGCTGAGACTCAACACAATCACAGAACTGGGTGACATCGTCGTAACCCTGACGCCAGCGATGTCTGTCATCCGCAGTATCAAGCAAGGGCTAGTTGGCGTACTTCCAGAAGCAGAGAACGAGATAGGAGAAATCTCAGGTCTCCTCAGCACCATACTCGTAGACGCAGGCACGGTGGGCGGCTACTCACTCAACTTCGAGGCCGCCAACGAGGATGCAGAGCGCATACTTGCGGAGGCATCCGCCGTTGCAGAGCAGCGCATGCGCGAGAAATTCCCAGAGATTCCCACGCAACTAACAACCCCAGAGGAAACAACAGAAAGCGGTTCCTTCTAGGCGAGCGGATCGGGAGCCAGCGACCGGCAACGGGCGCGAGGGTTCCCCGCCCCTATGTTTTGGCAGCCTCGAATTCCAGGCTCCACTGGTTCCGTCGTCTGCGATTTTTGCTTCTTGGTTCAAGACAATTGACACGGTTGGTGATTATTGCAGGAGCCCGAACGACCCTCGTAGTTGGCGTATAGGAACCCATT
>VBPP01000282.1 GCA_005877365.1 Nitrososphaerota archaeon | reverse complement strand
GGTTATGTCGACGTAAGGATTTTCGCCATTACGCAACAGCGACCTGTCGTCCACGACACCTCTTACTCTCAGGACGCTACCAGAGTCTTCCACCTCGGTTATGCGAATGGTTCGAGATAACCCGGGAAGTGCGATCGTGCTCATAGCCTCGGGCGGTCCAGCGAAAACGTTCTTCGTAGCGACCCCCGAGTGAGTCCTAAGGTCGATAGTTCCCTCTATTACGTATGAAGCGTAGCTCGGAAATGCGCCCTGTGGAAGTCCGCCTACGGCACGGAACTTCAGCTTGTTCTTACCTGTCTGAAACACGCGGCCGCTTGTCAGTACTCCGCCGGGAATGAGAACTCCTGCCGCCATAACCCCGGTTCCCGCACCCAGCATCTTCAAGAATTTTCGTCTGTTAATCTTGTTCATCTTTTTCACCCACTCCGTGCGGCCTTCCGAGAAAAGGAAACTCATCCAATAAGTCGGTATGGGGTCCCACCCCATCCGTAGTCACAGCTCCCTTCGTTACTAGGTTCAATTCGATGTCGATGACGTCGTCGGTGAGCTTTCGACCGTTAAGGAATCCCGCGTTGCTAGCACATCTTCAAAGTTAGCGAGGAATGTCTTGCCAGTGGTCGTGACTGTTGTCCTGTCACCGGTCGGCTCAATAGCGTTGAACGTCTTCTTGTCGTCTCCATGGTTGAATACCGTATTGATTGCGGGGCGCCCCATTCTATCTATCTGAACCAGCCCGCCGTTTCCGGGAGTTTCCAAGTCTTTTGCGGGAATGAGAACACGGCTCCAGACCCCAATGTTCGGGTTCGTGCCGAGCGCCGAATTAGGTACCTCAAGCACAATGCCGAAGACATTCTTGTCTGCGAAGAAGTCGCTTCCGGTGAACTTAAAGCCTGCTAAGAATCCTAGAAGGTCAAAGAAGAAGGGGTCACTTCGCACGCCGGCAAAAAACTTGGAATCTTTCCTTTCCGTAACTTTCTCTTCTCGGCCAAAAGACACACGGGCATTTTTGATTATCACTTTCCCCGAGAAGTCACGTGAGTTAGCATCCGCCCCTACGGCGCGGACGACCGTCGCCCTCTGACTGCCATCGGAGCCGACGGCGGAGAATTGAGTCTTGAACGTAATATCTGGAGTCGCATCCGCATTCGTATCCACCAAGATCTCATAAATCGCGTCGGGGTCGAAGGCAGCGCCTATCGTGAGCGGGTTCACGTTCAAGACGAGAGCTGACCTTGAAAATTCCTCTTCCTCCTCCTCTTCTTCCTGTGCCGCAAAGGCGTAAACGTCCGTGATATCGACCCGGGCGTCCATATTAGGACTCTTTAGACCTGGCGAATCCAGGTGGTCAGCCAAGATGCAATTCCTCCCTGAGAGTCAACACATCCGAAGGCAGGCAGAATAAGTCGAATGTCACTAAAACAGGCGTCATCGATTATTTCTATATAACCGTATTCCCAAATCATACCCAAATCAACACCGCGTTTGAATTCCGCGACCATCTATTCATCTTGACGCCACTGAGTAACCTCTTGGATTTCACCGTCCTCTCGGCTCTCTTCCGTCCGTTCCGCTCGCTGAACCTGTCGGCTTCAGCCAATCTTAATTATCACGGCTCTGTCGCGCCTCCGACTTCTGACTGTGAATTTCAGAGAAATCTTCAGAGCTCGAAGAATGAAGGTTATGGAACTGATAGAGGAGGACTCAGTCTTACTCTCCGACCCCGCTCACATCTACTACATGACGGGCCTTCAGGCTGCCCTGGAGTCGTCGGAGCATGCTCTGATTCGAAGTGGCCCGATCTTCCTGGGCCTTTCCCGCAACGGTTCATTGTTTCTTCTTGCGGGGCGCAGTTCACTTGTGAATCCTTTCTGGGGAGACGAACTCATTTTCGACTCTAGGACTCTCTTCGAGGGGAATCTGTACACCTACGAGGACTACGAGATAAGCCAGAGAGTGGTCGCGCCGCTCGATTTCGTCGCCGAAGAACTCGGCGAAGTAATGGAAGAGATGAGGTCTCGCCGCGGTTTCGAGTTAAAGAGATTGGGGATCGAGGAGTGGCACCTCCAGGAGGGAATAGCCGATCGACTGAAGACGGAATTTCCGACAATCACTCTCTCGGGAATCTCCTCCGCCCTTCGCAAGATGAGGCTGACGAAGGACCAACTCGAGATTGAACGCATCTCGGAAGGCATCGGTAGGTTGAGGACCGTTCTTGAATCCGCAATTTCCCTGGCGAGCGTCGGGGAGACGGAGGTAGGGCTGCTTGAGAGACTCACCAGCAGCTTTCGTGAACGATACGGTGTGGAGTCTCCCCTGCTGGGCGGGATACTCTCAGGCAGACGAACCTTAGAAGTCGTCGGAAAGGCGACCACTAAGAAACTGGAGAGAAGGGAACCAGTGATCTTGGACCTGCAGACTAGGGTTGATGGGTATTGGGCCAGAGCTTCGGCTACGATCCGGGTGGAGGGTAAGGCCGGCGACGGCGAGGATAAGCTTGAGGCTCTTCTCAACCGTCTTCTCGATGCTGGAGGCGTCGCGCTCGTCCAGGGGCAGACAGCCGCGGGAGTCTTTAGAGTCGTCTCCGACGAAATGAAGAAAGCAGGAATGGTGCGGGGCCTCATTCACGAGGCGGGGCATGGAATCGGGTTGGCACCTCGAGAAGCCCCTTATCTTTTCCCAGCCTCAGCCGAGAAGATCGAGCAGGGGATGGTTTGTGTCCTGACTGTCGGCAATTACGAGAGTCCGCCAACAAGTCTTCGTTCTTCGGCCTGCTACGCCGTTGGCAAGGATAGAGCCACCAGGCTATAGTCCGAGCCAGAGATATGCCGAATCGGATAGACCGAAATGAGGAGGAGCCGGACTCTCCGTCAGCTCCAAGTTACCCTGACAAGATTGCCCAGGCCGACGGATTGCAACAGATTGATCACAACCAGATATGGCGCGGCAGCCAGGACGATGTCCTCAGCGGCGGGAACGAGGCCATACAACGCATACCAGAAGACGATTATGACGAGGTTCTGTACGAGGAAGAAGACCGCAAATATCATCAAGCTGATTGTAAAAGTCGAGCGTAACCTTCTCCAGCTCTGATAGTACAGCCCTAGCAGCAGGAACACCAGAGCAACGTTTACGATTGCGAAGACCGCCGCCACATTCATCCAGAAGATGTCGAAGGCCATCTCACTTTAACAGCCCTCTCGCCTTATTTGTAACTTTGCCCAAATTTGGCCACATTTGCCTCAAGACCCCCAAGTGCTTCTCGACGTAGGGAGTCAGGAAATAAGCCTCTCAGAAATCCTGTGCGCATTCATTGGCTCCGCTCCCAAGAGCTCGACGACTCTCGCCCTGTTGTATCCTCCCCTCGTTCCTACGAAGATGTATATCATTGCCCGCCTGAAGGAAGGGTCTATCGAAGATGAAACAGAGGGCAAGCTGCGATTTCCTAGCTGCAGGACACGCCGTGTAGCCGGGAGTGTTGCGGTCAGATAGAGGGAGATTCTCTTTTCATTTGAAGGACTGCTCGTAGGTCTTCGCCATCGGTCGGACCAACACTCAATTCAAAAGGATTACCCATGTATTTCGTCCCTTAATCCCGCAGAATCGCATAGAGGAATGTTGGTAGAAAACGCCTGAAAATCGACTCGCGTTGCCACCACTCAATAGATATATTAAATAAAAGAACTGGAGCACCCCTGCCCTCGTGTCTCTAGACGCCCCACCGGCAAGCCTGAGAGTGATGAAGGGGAGGCTCGAAACGATTGAAACGGAGTGGACCCTCGCCACAGAGCCCAAGAGGAGGAAGGAGCTGAACGAGGAGTTCAAGATGATGGCAGACGAAATCAAGAAGACTTTCCGGGCAGCCAAAGCAAGAGCACGGGATTGTAGGGTAGCTAGTAGGCCGGATACGAGCCTGCTGGACCGCTTCCGTTAACTTTGTCGTTAATGTTTCCGCCGACTCGGCCAAGACGCTCTGCCAATTCTTGTGAAACTCACCAGTCGTTAAAAGCGAATCACAGAGACCCGTGGGAAGCGCAAAGAATCGGGTAGCGTTGGTCAACCCCATCCCTGCCTTGATCGCGGCGTTAATCTGGGCGTTCAGCCCCATCTACTACGGTGTCTACCTGAAGAAGTTCGGAATGCTTACTCTGAACTTCATCAGGACAACCCTAGGCGCCGGTGTGCTTCTTCTCCCGGCGCTGTACTTCGGCTTTCAGGAGGGCGCGATCTTCGCCGTCCTGAGCGGAGTAATTACCCTCGCGGTCGGAGACTCTCTCTTTCTCATCTCGATTCGAGAGGTGGGGGCATCGGTCGCGACTCCCGTCGTCTACACCTACGTCTTGCTGATCCAGCTGACAGCCTTCTCGGTGGGCGAGTCGGTGGTCGTCGCGAACATCTTGAGCGCGACCCTGATCATACTGGGGGTCTTGCTCCTTTCGCGCGGCGGCAGCCGAGCGCCGAGGATCAAGGGGATCATAATCGCCCTTGGTGCTTCCCTAATCTGGACGGTGGGGCAGGATCTCTTGAAGGTCGCGTCATCTGCCGGGCTTCATTTCGTCACCCTCGCTTTCGTTCGAGACGGCTCCGCAGCGATAGCCCTCGGTCTGACACTTATTGTCAGGGGGCACCCCCTCTCCTCCTTCAAGAAGGTCACGCCAAGGGAGGGAGGATATCTCGCCCTAGTTTCTATCAGCGACCTCGCGCTCGGCTCCGCGATCTACGTCTACTCGGTCTCCACGACAGGGCTGGCCCTCACCGTGATTCTCACGAGCCTCTCCCCCTTCCTCACGCAGGTCTTCTCCAAGTTGCTCGTCGTCACAATCTAGGAAAATCTTCGCAAACGTTTAGGAATCCTCCACTTCGCGCCTCTCCTCTGAGCATACCAGATGGAGTACAAGTACATCGTCTTGACTAACACCACGATTGGGGTCTTCATGGCGGTGCTGGACTCCAACATAGTTCTCATCTCCCTCCCCACGATAATCAGGGACCTCCCCGCCACGACGACCTTCGACGGCCTCTGGGTGATAATGGGCTACACCCTCATAACGGCGACACTCCTCCTGACGTTCGGGAGGCTCTCAGACCTCTTCGGGAGGGTCCGACTCTACAATATCGGGTTCGCTATCTTCACCCTCGGTTCGGGGTTGTGCAGCATCTCGCCTAACGGGATCAGCCTGGTCCTCTTTCGCCTCGTGCAGGGGACGGGGGGAGCGCTCGTCTTCGCGAATAACGCGGCAATCCTCACCGACGCCTTCCCCGTGACGGAGAGGGGACGAGCGATAGGCATCAACCAGATCGCGGGGACGGCGGGTTCGGTCGTAGGACTCGTGGCCGGAGGCGTCCTGACCGCCTACCTCGGATGGCGGTCGAT
>VBPP01000281.1 GCA_005877365.1 Nitrososphaerota archaeon | reverse complement strand
TTTGGGCCTCACCCTGGGCGCTCTCACGGGCTGGAGCGTGGCCTTTGAGGGAGTCATGGCGGCTGGGCTTCTCTCTCTGCTCCTCTTCGTCTATCTCGAGCGGAAGGTCAGGTATCCGATGATGGACCTGACACTCTTCAGGATCAGGGACTTCTCATCCGGAATCTTCAGCAACCTGCTCGCCTCGGTGTCGCGAGGTGCCGTCTCGCTGGTCCTCGTCTTCTACTTCCAGGGAGCCTTGGGGCTCG
>VBPP01000280.1 GCA_005877365.1 Nitrososphaerota archaeon | reverse complement strand
CCTCGGCTGGTACTCCTCATGCTTAAGTCGGCCTCGAAAGGAAGCTCCTAGACCCGGGAGGGGAAGCGAACCTGGAGATAGTTTCATACGAACTTGACCTCGACGTTGACTTCAAACGCTCGACGGTCAATGGGATAGTGAGCGTGAAGGTTCGAGGGACAGAGGGTGCGCTTTCGCTCGACGCCGTGGATATGAAGATCGATTCTGTGCGAATCAACGGGCGGGACTCCCGGTTCAAGTTCGACAAGGAGGGGGGACGCCTCCGAATTCCCGCCGTCCCGAGGAAGGAATCCACGGTAACAATCACATACACGAAACAGGTTGCCGACGATGTAATCGTCGGGCTGTACAAGTCCAGGTACGGCAAGGATCACATGCTGGTCACGGACCTCGAGCCCGCAAAGGCTAGGACAGTATTCCCCTGCAAAGACGAGCCGCTATACAAGGCGGTCTTCAAACTAACCGTCACGACGGACAGAGGCATCTCCGTGATCTCCAACACGCTCTCGAGGTCCGAGGAGGTGACGAAGGACGGCCGCATGAAGTTTGAGTTCGACCCGACGCCCAGGATGTCCACCTACCTGTTCTTCCTGGGAGTGGGGAGTTTCGAGGAGCGTTCGATTGCTTCGGGGAAGACTCGATTGATCATAGCTTCCCGTCCGGGTCAGTCTGATAGGGGCAAGTTCATCCTCGAAACCTCTGCGGCGGTGTTGAAAGGTTACGAAAAATACTTCCGGATTGCCTACCCGCTCAAGAAACTCCACCTCGTCGCTCTCCCAGAATACCACACAGGGGCGATGGAAAACTGGGGTGCCATAACATCCAGAGAGTCATTCGTGCTCCTGGGTCAGAACTCCAGTGCTGCGGACCAGAGGACCGGGGCGAGCGTCATGGCTCACGAGATAGCGCACCAATGGTTCGGGGACCTTGTCACGATGAAATGGTGGGATGACCTCTGGCTCAACGAAAGCTTCGCGTCCTTCATGGACCCGATGATGATTGAGAAGCTTCACCCGGAATGGGACCCCTGGCGCGACTTCCTTCGTTTCGAAGCATTCCGTTCGCTAAACGCAGACGCCCTGTCTACGACTCACCCGATTCAGGCCAAGGTGAAGAGTGTCGAGGAGGTGGAGGGAATCGTCGACGACATCACCTACGGCAAGGGTGCGGCGGTCCTCAGAATGCTCGAGTCCTACGTGGGGAAGGAGGCTTTCAGGAGGGGAGTATCCGCTTACCTTCGTCGCTTCGAGTATTCGAACGCAAGAGGAGAAGACTTCTGGGAGGCGTTGGGGAAGACATCCGGGCTTCCCGTCTCCCGGATCGCGCGGGCCTGGATTACCAAAGCCGGCTTCCCGGTCGTGGGAGTCACGACTTCAAAGGGCAAGGTCACCTTCAGCCAGAGCAGGTTTCAGCTCAACGGGGAGGAGACTGACGGGTCCTGGCCCATACCCCTAAACCTGCAGGTGGACGGCAAATCTCGGACGATATTGCTCGATGGGAAGTCAATGTCGATATCAGCGAGAAAGCCGTCAGAGGTCGTCGTGAACCAGAGGAGGACCGGGTTCTACAGCGTCCTCTATGACAAGGGAAGCTACGACCGGATCGCACGGAGATTCGCAACGCTTCACTCGCACGACAGAGCTGGAATAGTAAACGACCTTTACCTCTTCCTGCAAGCCGGGAAGGTCGGACCGGAACTCTACTTCCGCTTCGTCTCCCTTGCCGCCGGATTGGCTGACCTTCTGGTAACAGAGCTCGTTACGGACCATCTGGCCAACCTGAGAGCGATAGCCGACGAAGCGGGAATCGTTCGAGAAAGCTACGCGGAGTTCTATCCGGCTCAGATCCAAAGAATCGGTCTCTTTCGAAAGAAGGGTGAAGACGATTCGGTCAGTACGGTGAGGGAGACGCTCGCCGCGCAGCTGGTCAGGACCAACATGGATTACGCTAGGAAGCTCGCACGAAGGTTTGACGGGTATCAGGAAGTCGAACCAGACCTCCGAGCCGCGGTGGCCGTATCGTATGCCGTGACGAGGGGGAAGGCCGCCTTCGATCCTCTGTTAAGGCTGGTCAAGGACGCATCGAATGAACTGGAGAGGGCCAAGGTCTACCCGGCGCTTACCTCTTTCGAGGATCCTTCACTCGTAGAAAAGACCCTTGAACTTGGCATAAGCGGGGAGGTAAGCCGCTCCGACTCGGGATTTACCATTCTGGGAGCTGCGTCGAACCCCAAGGCAAGAGCAACACTGTGGAAGTGGCTGGTCAAGCGCTACGATCGCGTCCACGACATCTACGGTGGCTCGTTCCAGTTCTACGGCTACCTTAACCGGGCGATTCCGAGGTGCGGAATAGGCCACGAATCTGAGGTGCGCAGATTCATCTCAGGGAAGAGGTTTGAGGAGGCAGAGACGACGTTCAGGCGAACCTTCGAACTTTTGGATATCAACTCCGGACTACGAGAGAGGCTCCTTGCCTCCTAGTCGTACATTTTCTCTGGTTGCCGGCCCGTTCCCGTAGCTGAGAGATTTGACCTCCCTTTGAAACCCTCGCTTCGACCTTTTCCCGGGCCGGTTGTGGATCCAAGGAAAAAGGCGGTTTGCCTTGGGGAAGACCACCCGATAGGTAGTTCCAAAGTCGTCAACGCCATAGTTAGGATCCCGTACGATGGAGGTCGGGGGGCGCTCTGGGGGCTGGACCAAGCAGCGCTGTGTAGTTTCATGAAGACGAAGCCTGACCCAATCCCTGTTGCGATACTGTCCCTTCCCTAACGCGGATGCTATAATGCTTCGCTGGTTCACACCAACGGAGCCGAAACGAATCCTGCCAACGACAGAAGATGGGCTGCCATCACTATTCTATTCTGGTCAGATTAGGCGCTCGGAGCCCCCGCAGCCTAGTTTTTAACGGGAGAATCTGAGGGCAATCGCATGGCATCAATGAGAGTAAGGGACGACGGTTCGGCGCCGATTGTTGCAAAGGGTCGCGAATCGCCGTTTAAGCAGGGTGAATACTACGTGTTCGAGGTTGCTGACGACGTTGCGAGGTACTGGAACAAGTTGGCACCTGCGAGAAGAGAGGGCCTTTGGACGCAATCAAGAAAGGAGGGTAAGGACATCCGACAGGTTGTAGAGACATTCGTTTACAAGCCGGCTCGCATGAAATGAACCCTGAACGTACGGCTAGGCTGAACAAATCGAAAAAGGTAGACGCTGAAGCCTATCACCGTTAAATACTCCCAAGAAGAGCATAACAAAGTATGACGTTCGCACGCAGAAAAAAGTGGGAAGTGATTCGAAGACGCAGACATTCTTCTCATCAAAGGGCAGTTGAACAGCGTGCCGCTCGCTCCTCGAAAGCCGGCTAACGGTCAAGTCTCCTTGAGCAAGGGACTCGATGAACGAAGAGCCCCTTGTAGAAAAGCTTAGGCGCTGAGCGATTGGGCCTGCTGACATTCCCTTTGATGTGCTCGACGGCCTGCTAGGGAGCTGTCTGTGTCCGGCACTCAAGGCTGACTAACGGTCTGGTTCACATCACGTACAAGTATATGGGATGTGCCTTCCTCCAACCCGCAGGCACCACCTCTATTTCACGCGCAGGTGTCCAACCGGAAATCGGGTAATCAAAATTTACTATTCTGACACCAGCCCTCAGTTCTTTCAAGAACTTGGGCGCCATTAAGTTCAGAGCGTAGCTCGAAAGAAACAGAGCAAGAACATCGGCCTTTCTCAAGCTTACCTTCTTGAAGTTGCGACACCATATCGTGATTTGATGAGACAGTCCCATCTCCTTCACTTTTCTGCGGCATTCTCTCACCAGGCTCATCCGAGCCTCCACTCCGACCGCTCTGGCATGAAAGTCCTTGGCGG
>VBPP01000279.1 GCA_005877365.1 Nitrososphaerota archaeon | reverse complement strand
CGTGCCGTCGAAGACCTGCTTCCTGAGCTCCTCGAGCTCGTCGTCCTTCACCGTCTCCCATTCGATTCGGTCGGCAGGCTGGAAGAGGACCGGGTTCTTCTTGAAGACTGGGTTCCTTTGCTTCAGGTCATAGATGGGGATCGACCTTCCGAGAAGTTGGTACCCGCCCGGCGACTCGATGGGGTATATCGCCACGATCGGGCCTCCGATCCCGAAGGCTCCTTCAGGGGTCCATGGCCTGCTCGGGTTGTACTTGGGCGCGGTGAGATACGCCCTCATGTCCAACGGCGTCATGAACGCAAGACCAGGCCAGAAGCCGAGCATCGCTACCCAATACTGGTTTGACCCGATCAGCCTGATCATCTCTTCTATGCTGACCCCGTTGTACTTCGCCACGTATCCGATGTTGTGACCGTCCATTATGTTAGGCGCGTCGGGCCGTATCAGCTTCGCGTACCTCCCGATGAACTCAGTGGTGTGCTTGTCCCTGTAGGCGACGGGTAGCCTCAGCAGCCGAGAAGGGATCACCAGGTCGCTGACGCTCTCGATGCTCTCCTCGATCTCCTTCAGCTTCACGAGGAGTTCCTTCATTCCGATCTGGAGCGAGTCGAAGTGGACCAGAAGCGACCGCATCGCCGGGACCGTCTCTATCACACCGGGGATTTTCTTCGCCCGCTCTCCCAGCCCCATCGCACGAAGGTTGTAGAAGAAGTCTGTCGTCATGTCGCCGAACTCGATGAGGAGATACTCGTCTCCGGAGAAACGATACGTCACGCTCGGCCTGCCATCCTTCGCGGGTACCGCCTCGATAACGGACTCTGCGGTCGTCATCAATTTGCACTTGTCATCTGGTAAGCCGATATATGTTTTGAACCATCAGCCTACGCTGGGCCGTTTTCTTCATGCCGATGATGGCCAGTTGATGCCAGACTTGCTGGGAATGAGGACGAAGGTGGTAGGTAGCCTTGTGGCGCACCTTGTCTTCGGGCTCGTCCTCGGCGCGGTGGCCTCGCACCCAATTCCTATGAGCCTGGCTACGGACCCGCGGAACCGCCTTCATGACTCGCCCAAGTTCGCGACTATGAACTTCAGGTCCGTCAGCTCTGTGACCGCGAGGCTGACGCCCTCCCTCCCCATCCCACTCATCTTGACTCCGCCGAACGGAGCGTTGTCCCACCGAAGGTTCGTCCTGTCGTTGATGAGCACGGCGCCTGCCTTCACCTTCCTTGCGAGCTTGATTCCACGTGCCAAATTCGAAGTGAAGATCGAAGCCTGCAGCCCGTAGACCGTGCTGTTGGCTGCATCCGCAAAATCCTCCTCGCGCGTGACCTTCATGACGGCCGCGACAGGACCGAATATCTCCTTTGAGGCGATCTCCATCCCCTTATCCACTTCATCCAGGACCGTAGGTGCGTAGAAGTTCCCTCTCGAGTATTCGCCCGAGACCAGACGGGCGCCGCCCGTCTTTGCGACCGCGCCCCTGGCCTCAGCGTCTTTGACCAGACGCTCGATCTTCTCAAGGCTCCTGCGGTTGATTACCGGACCCACGTTGGTCGTCCGTTCGAGGGGGTTCCCGACCCTGAGCTTGCTTACCGATTCTTCGAAGTGGGTGAGGAACTTGCCCCTGACTCCTTCCGAGAGGATTATCCTCCTCGTCGCGGTGCAGACCTGACCAGAGTATACGAAGGTGCTCGCGACCGCCGCGCTGACCGCGGCCCCGACGTCCGCGTCGTCCAGGACGATCATCGGGTTATGTCCTCCCAGCTCGAGTATCACCTTCTTATTCGTCCTCGCGGCCTTCTCTGAAATTTGTCTGCCCGTCTCGCTCTCGCCTGTGAAGCTGACCGCATTCACCTTGTCGCTGGTCACTATCTCGTCCCCCACGACCTCGCCAGGCCCTACCACTATGTTGAGGAACCCCTTTGGCAGTCCCGCCTCCTCGAAGAGCTTCGCGGCCATGAGGCCAGGGAGTGGCCCGTCGCTGGGTGGCTTCGCGACCACGGGGTTCCCTGCGGCTATGTCGGGCGCGACCTTGTGCATCAGAAGGTTGAGCGGGAAGTTGAAGGGAGAAATCGCCCCGACGACCCCGACCGGTTCGCGGACCGTGAACCCCAGCCTGTTCTCGTTCCCGGGCGGGAAAGGATGTGCGTCCAACGGTATCGTCTGGCCGTAGATTCTCTTCGCTTCTTCTCCCGCGAAAGTGAGAGTGAGCACAGCACGAGCAGTCTCCGCCTCCGCGTCT
>VBPP01000278.1 GCA_005877365.1 Nitrososphaerota archaeon | reverse complement strand
ATCCCCATTCTAGAGATGGCAAGCTCGTACCTTGCGTTTATCGCCATGAGGTCCTCCAGGGTCAGTTTGGCACTGTCGGCCATTCCTTGAATCTCCTCCAGAATCTCGGGGTCGTAATTCTTGACGGGCTCGACGAAATTGCGCATGAACTTGTAGACGGCTTCTTCGTCTAGTCCTCCATACTTCTTCCACGAAGTGAAATAGTAGTCTCTATTGCCACGGATGAGGTGACCCCCCTTCTGACCCAGTTGGGCACCTCTCTCATAGGCACTCCCTTTCACAATGACACTGAGTAGGTTCAAACCTATTTGTTACTAAGAGCACGAACTTCTTATTTAAGTCTGTCTGGAGTATTTTGAAGGGCGCCATTATCTTGTCGGCCCCTGAACCTCCTCATGAATTCAGTTTTCATCTCAGGTGCTGAAGAGTTAACACCACCGGTTTGAACTCATCTGAATTTGTGGAGGAACTCCCCAGAGCGCCATGCAGAAATCAGTACAGTTCCCGTAGCGTGAGAGCCTCGGCCGCCAGACAAAGGCTGTGCGCGGAGCACTTTCTGACGCATCATACCAAGTGCTCCAGAATTTTCGGAATCTGAGAATACCGTTCGGCCACGTGAACGCCGGCGTCCTTGAGAGCCTCCATCTTGGTGGAGGGGAGCCCTGCGTTGCTCTGTATCATCGCGCCCGCGTGCCCGAACTTCACACCTCGAGGCAGTTCCTCTGTAAATCTGCCTGCCACGTAAGCCACGACCGGCTTCTTGAATTCCCCACCACGGACAAACTCTGCGACCTCCTCCTCCATGGCACCCCCTGGCTCACAGAATAGAACGGCGGCACCTGTTTCGGGGTCATGCTCCAAAATCTGCAGCATCTCCTTCATGGTTGTTCCCAATATCGGGTCACCTCCGATGGCGATGTTCAGGCTGACACCAAGCCCCTCCCTCTTGAGCATCCAAGAGGTCTCGGCACTCATCCCTCCACTCCGCGAGATGATGCTAACATTACCTTCAGAGAAAATCCTCTCGGGCCTGTCGCCGCCGATCGGACCCAGCTTCAGTCTTCGACTCGGCTTGATGAGTCCAACAGTGTTGGGACCCACGATTCGCGACCCCTTCGATTGTGCTCTCGCGATAATTTCCATGGTATCCTTCTGCGGGACTCTCTCTGTTACGATGAGAACCAACGGCATGCCCGCTTCCACGGCCTCGAGACATGCGTCCCTCACAAACGGAGCAGAGACGTAGATCAACGAGACATTCGGCCTGTGTTGCTCGACGGCTTCACCCACGGAATCATAGACAGGGACGGACTCCACCGTCCGCCCACCCTTGCCCGGGCTCACTCCAGCGACGACCCGAGTCCCATACTGGACCATGTGCTTAGCCACTGCTGCTGCCTCGACGCCTGTTATCCCCTGAATCAGAACCCGACAGTCCTCCAAGATGGAATTGAACGATGCAGGCGATCTATCCAATATTCCTCATTCTCTCAACGATTAATCGGGCCGACTCATCCATGGTCAAGTCCTCTCCGTGGTATTCAAAACCGGCGCTCTCAACCACCTCCTTCGCGGATTCATCGCTCAGTCCGGCGAGTCTTATCACGACAGGAAATCTTCTCGTGTCCAAGCGAGACTCTTTCAGAACCTTCGTGATTGCTCCCGCTGCAGTGTCGATTCTGGTGTTGTTGCTGATGTTCAGACAGACCAAAAGGCCTTTGACGCCTGGCTTGGAAAGTACTACACGCGTAAGGGTCTCCATCTTTCGAGCAGAAGGGTTCCCACCCCATTCGGAGTAGTTTGCCGGCTTTCCACCAAATGCGCGAACCGCGTCCTGCAGCATTAGGCTTCCTCCCCCTCCGCCACAGATGAAGCCGATGTCCCCGCCGTCGAATTCCGCGTATCGGACATCACCTTTCGACGGTTCATCGAGATCAGCCTGAACAACGAGCTGCTCCCTCTCGGTCAAAGGTCTCCATAGTCTGTCCAGCCCGCGGACCACCTTACCCTCCAATTCTGGATGCCTGAATAATGCGTCATCGTCCACCTCAATAACGCAGGAGGCCGCTACAACACGCTCCTCAGGCGTTATCGCGATTGGATTGACCTCGAGGAGGGTGGCATCGAAGTTGCTGTAAATCGTGAAAAGCCGATGGAGGAGCGATGTGACTTCGACCAGCAATGGCCCCCTGACCCCCGCCCTAATCCAGAGCTCCCTTGCACGAAATGGCTCGAGGCGGCCCGTGGGGTCAACGACCTGATAAGCCGATGATTCCGGTGATTTCGCATGAATCTCCTGGACATCGACTCCTCCCTGCGAACTCACCAGAACGATGGGGCTCCTGCTGGCAGTGTCGTTCAGTGCGGCAGCGTAGAGCTCTCGTGAAATCTTGATGCGCTCTTCGACCAGGACTTTCCCAACGGTAAAGCCATTAACGCTGACACCAAGTAGGTTCTTCACCGTCTTTGAGCACTCTTCTGCGGTTTCCGCGGTCTTCACCAGACCGAGCTTCTGCCTCCCGCCGAACGGAAGAAGTGCCTTCAATATGGTGGGTTGGTCCAACTCTCGAGCGAAGGTCTCTGCCTCTTCTGGTTCAGTCACAACGGTTGACTTTGGGACTGCTACGCCAGCATTAGCAAGGAGCCTCTTCGCGTCGTCCTCGAGAAGGCGCGCCAAAGCGATTGTTGTCTCTGGGCTCTGTGAGCGTCGATTGAGGGTTTATGAACGCTACGAAAATCCTGGCACTGACTGTTCAAGTCAACTTCCGAAAAGTCATGGTTCCCGTTCGTGCGATAGCTCTAGTGTTTAGAACGCTTGCTTTTCGCTGTAGGATAGACACTTTTCGTTTCTGTGCCGAAGTCGTACTCTCCGTTGACGATTTCCAGAGCAGCCATGAGTGCCGCGGGCCGGTTTAGAGCTGTAATTTACCGTAAATTGAGAACGACTTTCCGTGAAGAGTTCGAACCGGGAACCCAACGGGGAGAATGAACCCTGGGTATGAGAGACGTTTGTGCTTAATTAGTTCTTCAACTTCTTCGAGTGCATCTCCAGCAGCCTTCCATTGGAGGCACTCGGAATCTGGCTCCTTCTGACCGGCATTGTCGGCTTCTTCGCGATGGGGGTCGACAAGTCCAGGGCAATATATGGCGAGTGGAGAATAAGCGAGAAGGCGCTCTTCACCATGGCCCTGGGGGCGGATTCTGGGGCGTGGTCCTGGCCAGCGAGCTCTTTCACCACAAGTCGTCGAAACTGAGCTTTCTGGTGGTGGCCTACGGAATCATGGCACTCTGGCTCTTTCTCCTCTCTAGGATCGGCTTCCTGGGGTGTTTCCTTTCAAACATCATTCCTCGTTGAGAGGGCGCTACCTATCGCCCAGCGCGCGGATGATATCCCTGCGGAGGCGCGATGAATCCTAGCACAGCGAAAAATTACAGGAGAAATTGAGCGAAGTGGGTTGACTCGTCTTATGGAATTCTTGCTCCAAGCTCTAACAGTC
>VBPP01000277.1 GCA_005877365.1 Nitrososphaerota archaeon | reverse complement strand
GAAGGTCCCAGGCCGTACGAACGATCAAGAAATCACACTTAAGTCACTGGGCCTTGCTGTGGAGGACCTCGCGTCAGCTCACCATATCTATC
Organism: Nitrososphaerota archaeon; assembly: GCA_005877365.1. GTDB lineage: Archaea > Thermoproteota > Nitrososphaeria > Nitrososphaerales > Gagatemarchaeaceae > TA-13. The sequence goes on along the minus strand of VBPP01000277.1, from coordinate 2,072 downwards.
AGAAGGCCAAAGCAGAGGGTATCGGAACATGGGTGACTTCAATGGCGAGCGAGAGCTGAGACAGGTCTGACTCACGTCCTCAAACAATTACTGCCTAGCAGTCCTTCTTGAAAACTCGCGAAAGGATTCTTCGAAAATTCCAACCGCAATCTTGGCATCATCCTGACTCAAAGTCAGTGGGGGCATTATTCTGAAAACGTTACCGTAAAGTCCATCGTACGCGGTCAGGATGCCGCGCTCGTAAAGGAGTTTGTTCAGTTCCTTGATTTCCTGCGTGGCAGGCTCCCTTGAGGAACGACTATTCACAAGTTCTATCCCAATAAGCAACCCTTTCCCTCTGACATCTCCGATTATCTCGAATCTATCCATCAGATTCTTGATTCCCCGAGCGAATGAACGACCAACGGCGTCAGCATTTGAACAGAGATGCCTCTTTTCGATTACTTCGATTGCGGCGAGGGCCGACGCACACCCTAAGAGGTGGCCCGCACCTGTAATAGCGATGGACCCCCTTGGAAGCTTCATGAATTCCTCGCGCCCTACACAGGCGCTTACAGGAAGGCCATTGCCCAATGGCTTCCCGAGCAAGACGATGTCTGCAGTCACCTTCGGGTGATGCTCGAAAGCAAACATCCTTCCTGTGCGTCCGAATCCAGTCTGGACCTCATCAGCGACAAGGAGTATGGAAAACTTATCGCAGATTTCGCGCAATCGTTTGAAGAAACCGGTACTTGGCGACAGCACTCCCCCGTCACCCTGTATCGGCTCGACGAAAATTGCGGCTGTATCCTCCGGAGGAACTATCGTCTTGAAAATGTAATCTTCGAGGTAGTCAAGGGAACGGTTTTCGCAGTCCTTGCATTCGGGCCCGAAGGCGCATCTGTACGGGTAGGGATACGGAACATGAGTGATGCCAGGGACCATCGGTCCAAACCCACTAAGCATTAGCGTGCTGAGACCTTGGAGCGATGTTGAACCATAGGTTCCGAGTCCGTGATTAGAACCAATGAAGCTGATGAACCTGTGGCGACCTGTGGCAAATCTTGCCACTTTCATCGCGACGTCGGTTGCATCAGCCCCTGACAACCCGAGAGAACATCTCTTTGCAAAGGATCCTGGAGTAAGGCGAATCAGTTTCTCCGCGAGTTCGTTGACAAGCTCGTGATAATAGTAGCCTGGGATAGCAGAGTAAACAAGCTCATTGGATTGCTTGAAGATGGCTTCCAACACTTCTTTGTTCCCTGTCCCTACGTTCATGACAGCAGCTCCGGAAACCAAGTCTAGGAACACGTTCCCATCGACGTCTTCGACGTAACAGCCCGCGCCCGTCTTCGGCACGAATGGTAGGTATCGCCAATTGGACTGCATCAGTAGTTTTTCGTCGGACTTGATTATCGCTCTAGCCTTCGGACCCGGGGGCTTGGCAATTATCTTTGGACGCATCTATCCGATCTCATCGGAGACACAATATATGTTTCACGTGGAGTAGGCATTACGTCCTACCGCCAGAAGACATCCGCCAGTCACACACTCTGGCCGGATTAGCAGGGGGCATTAACTAAAATAAACAGATGAAAAGCCGTTCATCGACATGCCGAGCAGGAAGACGAACCAACATCGCGTAATCCGGATCGGAAACATCAACTCGCGCCCAGGCACCAAGACATCTGGTTATCTGAACGTGGCCGACAAAGCGGCTTCCTCGATTGCTCTCCCGGTCACGATTGTGCAGGGACAAAGTTCCGGGCCGACCCTCGTAGTGATCGCAGGCGAGCATGGTTGCGAATATTGTGGGATAATGGCCGCCGTCAGATTGATTGCTTCAATTACGCCAGAAAAAATCAAAGGAACTCTCATCGTTGTCCCCCTCGCCAATCCTCCGGCCTTCGAGGAAAGGACGCTCTTCGTGAACCCGATTGATGCCGTGAACCTCTACGCATCTTATCCAGGATCTTTGGCTGGGACCGTTTCACATATTATGGCGCATGAAATTTTCTCACAAATCGCGAAAAAGGCAGACTTTCTTGTTCACCTCCACGGCGGGGACTACAACGAGGCCCTCGTGCCTTTCA
>VBPP01000276.1 GCA_005877365.1 Nitrososphaerota archaeon | reverse complement strand
CAGAAAGTTTTAAACGAGGTTTCTCCGGGGCGATAGCGTCTCTCGAGGCTAGCCTTGGTACCGACTCCTTCCAAATCCGGAAAGAAAACGCCAAAGAAGCCTCTTCTAGAGGGTTTCGAGATTAGGGTGGGACCTCCGAAGTTGACCCGCTTCGAGAAGGCAAGAATGGTCGGCGCGAGGTCCTTGCAACTCGCCATGGGTGCACCACCCTTCGTAACGATTGAGAAGGGCCTGAAAGATCCGATTTCCATCGCGATGGCCGAACTCGAGGAGGGAGGGCTCCCCGTCTCGATAAGGAGGACACTCCCGAACGGCGTCTTTCAGGACATCCCGATTCGGGCACTGATGCAGTAGGGGCACCCCCCGGAAGTTACGTTGGACGCGTCCAAACACAGAGAAAACAGCGACTGTGTTAGTTATCTATAAATAATGGGCAAGTTGGAACCCACCTTTACAGGACAATCACATGCCAAGAACCAATAAGTCGAATGCAAACGATCCTGAAAAGGAGGAGACGGCCAACACTTCCATGCAGGTGACCCAGACGATGCAGACGGAGGCGGTCCAGACCCAGACAATTCAGAGAAGTTCACCACCCAACCACATCTTCGTAGGCAAGAAGCCGGTGATGAGCTACGCGATGTCGGCCCTGATCCAGCTGACGCAGGCTGGCGAGATCGTCGTGAAGGCGAGAGGGATGGCGATCAGCAGGGCAGTCGACGTCGCAGAAATCGTCACAAAGAGGTTGGGCAACGGTGCGTTCTCAGTGAAGGACATCCGCATCGGAACAGAGGTAGTTGGCGAAGGCAGCGAAACCAGGAACATCTCGTCGATCGAAATAGTAGTCGGGAAGTAGTAAACCGACTCGGAGATACAGGAGCGGGAACCCAAGTTCCTATTTCGTAGCCTTGGCTATCCATCAGGTCCTTTCCCTCCCATTCCCTCGAACGACTGGAGCCTCGCGCAGAGTTTCAGCTTTTCGCCACGCGTCATACTCTTGATGACCGCTTCTCTCCTCAGCGATGCGGACTTGCTCGGACATCTCTCAAGGAAGACTAGTCTTACGGGAAGTCGCGAGCGGGTGTATTTTGAAGCGCGCCCCGTCTGATGCTGTCGCAACCTTCTCTCTAGGTCGCTCGTGAACCCAGTGTACAATTTTCCGTCTCTGCACTTCAAGATGTAGACGAAGTAGTGCGGCACGGATGAACTCGGCAGCAAGCTCATGAGAATTTTTCTCGAGAGGCCCTCGCGATTTTCTTGCAGGGTCTCACTCCACTCCATCGGTGCCAAGTCGCGGTGGTTTTAACAAAGCCATGAACAGGATTTTCAAGATCGGGACAATGTTTTTAAACAAAAAATGACGAGGGAGTTGTCAGCAATAATTGGTGGACACGCGGACACAACCCGTCCCGAAGTCCGGGGTTGAGTCGCTTAGATTCGCTGAAAAGGATTTGTATAGACTCGCAGAAAAACATGGAACCCCCTACTTCCTGATCGACGAGGCGACGCTGCGGAAGAAGGTGAATGAGATAGAGCAGGCCTTCCAGGAGTTCAAGGGTGCATTCAGGGTCGCCTACTCGATGAAGGCGAACTTCAATCCTTCCGTCATTCGAATTTTCGTAGGCGAAGGAATCCTCTTTGACATCACAGCCCCGAGCGAGCTCTACTTCCTCCTCAAGTGCGGAGGGACCCCGGAGAACGTTCTCTACACGAGCATCACAGAGACGCTGGCTGAGTACGACAGCGTCCTCAAACTAGGAGTAAGAAGAATCGTTGTGGCGAGCCACAACGGTCTAAACAACCTCATCGAGGCCGCGGGTAGGGCGGAGGCAGAGGTCGAGGTGATGGTCAGGGTGAACCCGGAGGTTCACGTGAAAGCAGAGCTCAGGGGATCGCTGAAGCACGGTAAGTTCGGGATGCAGCTGGACGGAGATAACCAGGACGCCGCTCTCCCGGTGCTCAAGAAGATACTCTCCACCCCCGGGCTGAAGTTCGAGGGGTTCCACTTCCATCTCGGGAGTCAGGTAGAAGACCAGGAGTGCTACGCGGAAGCGATCGAGAAGCTCGAGGGTTTCATCCTGCGGGCGAGGAAGGAGATCGGCGAGTTTGGCGTGAATACGATTGACATAGGAGGAGGCCTGCCCGTCTCGTACGGGAGAATCGTCCCTACACCCAAGGACCTCGGAACGAAGATAGTCGGGCAGCTCAACAGCCTGATGGAGAGCCTAGGGGTCAAGTTCACCCTCGTCGCAGAGAGCGGGAGATACCTCTCCGCTGAGGCGATGATTCTGGTTTCGAGAATAGTCAATGTGAAGGACTTCGGGGAGAACAGGTACGTCTATCTCGATGCTGGCTACAACGTCCTCCTCGACGCTGCCCTCTTGAAACACGAGTATCCCGTGGAGGTGATTCCCGGCGGCCCCTCCACCTACCCCAAGACTGTCCTGGTTGGGAGGCTCTGTGACCCGCTCGACATCTTCCCGACTTCGAGTCG
>VBPP01000263.1 GCA_005877365.1 Nitrososphaerota archaeon | reverse complement strand
GAAGACGCTGAAGAGCATTCACGGCGTGGCAAGATAGGAGGGCGGCCGGCCGCCCTCTTCTCCTCGCGACACAGAATCAGGCGCGCGAAGATCAAACGTGAACGACAGGGCCCCAGAGGGCAGAACGAAAGAAGGAAGGAAGGTCACGAGCCCCGAGATTCCTGTCTAAGAAGAACGAAGCCTTAAGTGTGATAGAACTACCTGCCACCGTCCTGATGACCTTCTCCAAGGGCGACCTCCTCCTCACCAACTACACGGCTAAGGTGAAAGACACGGGCGAGGTGATAGAGACGACGAGCGAGGGGGAGGCGAAGAAGTTCGGGATTGTCGACTCCGAGAGGAGGTACGGACCGAGACTCGTCGCGGTGGGCGAGGGATGGGTCCTGGCGGGGCTCGAAGATGAGATAAAGAAGATGGAAACGGGTGAGAAGAGGGCGATCGAACTCTCCCCCGCGAAGGCGTTTGGCGAGAGAGACCCAACAAAGCTGAGGATGGTCCCGCTAAGGAAGTTCGGAGAGAGAGCCTCCGAGCTGGCGGTGGGAGACAGCGTTGAGGTGGAGAACCGAGTGGGTACGGTACGATTCATCGGTTCAGGTAGAGCCCAGGTCGACTTCAACCACCGGCTGGCGGGAAAGACACTGATTTACGAACTCGAGGTCGTCAAGAAGCTCGAGACGGACGATGAGAAGATACGCGCCCTCATCGAACGCAGGTTTGTGACCGAGGGTGAGAAGGTGAAGTTCAGCGTGGAGGGGGGAGGAGCACTTTCGGTCGAGATACCCGAAGAACTATTCCTTCTGGAGGGGCTCCAGATCATAAAGAGAGGAATCTCAAGCGACATCCTTCGCTTCTTGAAGGGGATCGAGAACGTCACCTTCAGGGAGACTTTCGCGAGGAAGGCCAAGGCGGAGGGGGCGGAGGCTGCCGGGAGAGAGGCTCCTGAGCAGGCCGCAACCCTGCCGAGTTAGAAGACGCCTGTCGACTTTGCCAGGCGAAGCGCCTTCTCTCTGTTCAGCTTGTTCCGCGAGAGAATCGTGTAGCGTTCAGGTCTTATGGAACTCGCCTTAACTAGGGCCTCGACGACCTGCTCCTCCTTCAGGTCCATCTCCGAAGCGGTCGTCGGAGCCTTTACTTGCTCGAGGGCGGACCTGACTCCCTCCCAGTCAAGCCCGTGTAGCTTCGACATCATTATCGTCCCGATCCCGCACTTCTCGCCGTGCAGCCCCACGCCAGGAGCCAGGAGGTCCAGGTAGTGACTGAAGAGATGCTCGGCTCCGCTGCAGGGCCTGCTGGAACCCGCTATTCCCGCCGCCACCCCGGCGCTTATCAGCGCCTCAACGATGTCTCTGACGCTATCCATCCCAAACTCGCCTATCTTCTTCGAGCCCTCAAGGACGACCGAGGCACTCATCAGAGCCAGGCTCGCGGCATACCCACCGTAGTACTCTCCCTTCACATCGTGGGCGAGTTGCCAGTCCCTCACAGCGGTCATCTTGGAGACCAGGTCTCCGCAGCCAGAAGAGAGTAGCCTGCGGGGGGCTGAGGCTATGACGCGGACGTCGGCGAGGATCCCGACGGGTGGCTTCGCCTTCACCGAGTAGGGCCTGTCGAGTCCCTTTATCGAGGCGAAGGGACTAGAGATTCCGTCGTGGGAGGCGCTCGTCGGGACGCTGAAGAACGGGAGGGCGCTCCTGAAGGCCGCGAGCTTTCCTACGTCGACGCTCTTGCCACCACCGAGCCCAATTATGCAGGAGGCACCCCTCGCCGCCGTCATCACCCTCTCGACATTCTGGATGTCGGCCGCGGTCACCTTCACCCACTCCACCGACCCATTCAGAGACGAGCTTACGACTTCGCTGACCTTCTCGTGGACCTTCGTGCCCGCCGCGACGACCGCCTTCCTTTTTTTGGTCCCGCCCTCCTCGATGAAATCGCCCAGCTTCGCCAGCACGCCTCGCCCGATAAGAATCCTCGTAGGAAACTCCATGAGGTGCGCCGAATCGCCCACGAAGTTTTCTAGGGGGCTGGCGATATAAGTCTAGTATAGACGTATCGCTTCTTGGACGGCGGGGTGAATCGCGGGCACCCTGTAAATCCGCTGTATAGCATAAGCGAGGTTCTCGACCTTCCTCTTCTCTCCGTGGTTGACGATGACCTGCTGAATCTTCGGCCTGAGCTTCCCGATGAACCGAATTATCTGGTTGTAGTCGCTGTGCCCACTGAACCCCTCAACCTTCTGGACCTTGCACCTGATGTCGACGATCTTGATCTTCCCATTCTCACCCATCAGGCTCGCCTGACTCGACCCGTCCAGGACCCTCCTCCCGAGTGTCCCCTGCACCTGGTAAGAGACGAAGAGCATCTTGTTCTTCTCGTTCGGGGCTATACTCCCAAAGTACTCCAAAACAGGACCCCCCTCGAGCATCCCTGATGTGGCCATGATTATGGCGGGGCCCTCCCTCAGCGCCTCCTCCCTGTTCGAGGGGTGCTCGATCGCTGTGAAGTACTCTGAGAGGAAGGGATTCGTCCCCTCGTCGAGCATC
>VBPP01000262.1 GCA_005877365.1 Nitrososphaerota archaeon | reverse complement strand
TCGGGGGTCACGGCTTCGACAACCGCTCCGTTCCTCGTCGCGCTCTATGCCTCGCTCACTGGGGACCCGATCTCGATTTCGGCCACTCTTATCCTGTCAATTGGCTACCTCACCTTCAACGTCTTCTACTCGCCCAGAACCGGAGACGTCTACAGAGCGAAGCTACTTGGGGGCGTTTCGCCTCAGGGTGGTTAGCAACTGTCTCGCCATCGACTCCTCGTCTTCGAATTCTATCAACTCCCTCCCGTCCATGTGCTGCAGCATCCTCGAGACGACGCTTCCCTTCTTCGCCACAAGAACGACTCTCTTCTTCGCCAGATATGCCGCCATTATCTCCATCCCCACGCCGGTGCTAGGAGTGGAGACGTCTGCGACAAGGACGTCGCTGCTCTCCGCTCCCTTCCTGTCGCGGAGGAAGACGTTGAGGACTCGGGGGTCAGGGTTCTCTATAGGGCCGACCACCCAGGGGGAAGCGAGCTTGTATCCGGCCTCCTCTATCACCTCCGCCAGCAACCTGGCCCGGTCCAGGGATCGATTCGCTATCATCGGGACGGATAGGTAGGCCTTCTTCACTGGGTGAGCGGGTGCCATATGCTGCTAAAATCTTTCCCCATGCCGAGCGGAGCCGGGACTATCGACTCACGGTTCGGACGGAACGAAGCTTTTCGTGTGAACACTTGGTCGGACGATGAGTGTAACAGTAGGTGGCACCACAGACGTGGCAGGTGAAATAGAATCCTCTACCCAGCACCCGGCCACAGAAGCCGCAGTTCGGCTGCATCCTCGTCTTTGGGTCGGAATACACCCAGTGACTCATCTTCCACTCATTCCCTTATGTTGTGGAAGGTATTAAGGATAGATGCACGAATTTCGCATTTCTTACGTTATTCGTGGAAATTTTCTTTTATGCGTTTTCTAACTCTTTTGGACTCAGTTTTCGCCCAAGTTGGGAACTTTGCTGTTCGGAGGAGGAAGCGTTCCAAAGATTTTGCCGGATGTGGAGAACTATGCGGCCCTGAGACTCTCGACGACGCCCACCCAGGCCTTCGCGCAGTTTGTTGGAAGGTATCCTCCACCACCCAGAGCCACGATCTTGCCGGCGCAGAGGTCATGAGCGAGTTTGTGGAGGGAAGTCGCGAGCATCCTGTGTGCGGCGGGGGTGTAGTTCAGCCCCCCAATCGGGTCGCCGGCCAACCCGTCGGCACCGCACTGCAGGATGATGAACTCGGGCCTCGCCTTCCTGGCGAATTCTTCGAGCCTCGGAATCTGTTTCTCGATTTCCCCGTCACCCGCCCCCGGCTGGAGGGGGACGTTGACCTTTGTTCCCTTCGCGTCGCCGAGGCCGGTCTCACTCTCTGAGCCGGTACCCGGGTAGAGAAATCTTCCGTCTTCGTGTATATCGAAGATGAAGAGCTCCGGGTCTGACTCGTAAGAGTAGAAGACGCCGTCGCCGTGATGGACGTCGATGTCGACGTAGAGAATCCTCCTGACCTTCCGATGGCTCCTCATCAGCTCGACCGCGACTCCTATGTCGTTGAAGACGCAGAAACCGGCGGAGGAGTCTCGTGTCGCGTGATGGAGACCTCCGACTGGGTTGAATGCGTGGTCTACCTCGCCCGACATGACGCTCTCGACCGCGAAGAGGGTCGAGCCCAGCACATACTGTGTCGCCTCGAAGACCCCCTTGTATGCGGGCGTGTCCCCCTGGTCGAGGGCGCCGTATCCCAGGTCGGAGGCCAGCTCGATGTACCTGATGTGCTCCTTCGTGTGAAAGAGCTCGATCAGGTTTTTCTCCGCCTTCTGTGGGGCGAGCCGCCTCACGTCGAGGCCTTTCTTTCTCACTTCATCCCAGAACCTCTGCACCCTCGCGCTCGTGAACGGGTGCGGGGAGGGGAAGGAGTAGAGCAGGAGTTCCTTCCCTTCGAGAACTCCCATCGTGCAGGTCAAGGCTGGGCTATCTCGGCCTGGACTGGGCGATCCTTCTTGCCTTCCTCAGGTCACGCTCGTCCTTCACCCTGAAGAAAGAGTAGAGCTCTGGATCGAGCGGCTTTAGAAACCTCTCCACATCGACGTAGGATACCGCGGAGAGCTTGTCCACGAGAGAGCTCAGCACCTTCTTCTTGCTACGGGCGGCGGCGCGAAGGAAGACCTTCTTGTTGTAGGCGGCGAGGAGGGGCTCGATTTTCCCGCTCCGCCACCTCGGGACAGCGGCATCGAATCCTCTCACGCTCTCGAAGAGCTGAAAGATTACGTTGGGCTTGATAAAGGGGGCGGAGGAGGGAACAACGAGGCAATTCTCGGCATGGGTCGCCTTGAAACCCGCGACGATCCTGGAGAGGAGCGAACCGCCGCCCCTATCTATCGCGACCTTCACACCGAAGGGGGCGATGGTTTCGATAAGAGGGAGACCCGGGTCTTCGTCGAAGATGACGAGGATTTCATCCGCGACCGTCCAGACAGAGTCCAGGACGTACTGAAGCAGCGTCGAGGTGGCCTTCTCACCGAATCGGCTGGGTAGAAGGCTATTCTCCATGATTTTCCTGAGAAACTCTCTCCTATCCTTCTTGTCCGAGGCTCCCTCAAGGCCCTTGCTCTTCACGCCGTCCACCACCCCCAGTATCCCTCTTCCTTCCCCGATGTCCGCGACGAGCGACACGACCTTATTGGCTGTGGCACAGTAGACTCCAGCCACCTCGTCAAGAAGCTTGATTCTGTTGAGGACGTTGATGGGGTAGGAGCCGTGAAGGATGACGACGAAGGCGTGCCCGGCGGACAGCCGCCTCGCGAACTCCTTCGCGACCTTGACCGATTCGGCGTCCGTCCCATCGTACCGGATTAGGGCCTTACCCGACGATTCGCAGAATGCAATCCCGAACTTTGCGCCCGGCATCGAGGAGGCGAGGGTCTCGTAGAGGTCCTCGACCGTCTTGATGAAGTGGCTCTGTCCGAGAATTAGCTGGTACCCTTCAGGAACAGCCAGCTCGACTTCATCGATTTTCATGAGGCCACGAACGAGTCTTCGAGGGCTTGAAAGCCTTTCTCCCAATGGACCGGGCTCCAGCTGGGGTTCCGGCGGTATTGTCCCTGAGAGGGTCACGCTAGTGGCTAGATCCTCTTGGCCTGATCGGAGATGGCCTGTCGTAGAAGGTCCGCTGCTCGCGTCAGCGTCTTCTCGTCCCTCCTCCAGCCGAGCTCTTTGATTACCTCTTCGCTAATTATCCCCAGCCTCCCCTTTGTCAAGACGCTCACTATCGCGCCGTACTCCGGCTCAACTGACTCTTTTATCGACTGGAGCTCCAGCAGAGAGAAGAGGGTCAGGACGGCCTCGTGGCCCAGGTAGGCGAAGCAGTCTACGGATTGAAGTGAGTCGATTAGATTTCCCGCCTTGGCGTGCAGGATTTTCGCCGCGTGCTCCGTCCGCCGCGCCTCGATCAGTCGGTTTGACCTCGCATCCGCCCCGGAGGAGCTGATGATGTCGTAAACCGTCGAGAGTCCATCGAGTCGCTTCGCGCAAGCCTCTCTTGATGACTGCTCGAGGCCGACAGAGGCCGACCATTCCGTGAAGCTCGCTTCACCCGTGCTCGAGATTGTCTTCATCTGTTTCAGGAGGTGGCTCGGGGCCGGCGGCACCTCCGATGCGTAGATAGATGCGAGCGCGAAGTCGTACCCCGCGGCAGTCAACCAAAAGTCGGCGTCTACGGTAGAGTTCTTTCCGAGAGCCTCGTCGGCCTTGCCCAGGTCTTTAAGCGCGAGCGAGAGCCTCGATTCTGCGCTGCGCTCGGCGTTTGACGCGAACATCGCTTTGTTGGCCGAGGCCGCCGTCGAGAGAGTCCAGGAGCTATCCCTCAGGGGGACTAGGGAAGCGAGGGCGACCGCGAGCTCCGGGGTAGCGGGGTTCATGGCCTCTTCCCGACTCATGAATGATATGTCGCAGTACCTCTCAGCGACACGCATCGAGGAGTCTGGCTTCTCCTCTTCGCCGACGACCAGGATGTCGTATTCGCAACTCGCGCGTGCGATTCCGTAGGTGTGGCATCCTGTCAGGGCGACCGCATGGTTGAGGAAGGTGTCGAGTATCGGCTGAATCGCTAGCGACAACGATTCGCTGCTACTCTTCACGCTGAGGTCAGGGTTGAGACGAGATAAATCATTTCTTCGCTCCGATGTTTCTTCGGAGATCTACCGGAGACTCAGACCAATCTATGCAGATGTGCTGCAGTTCAACACGGCAGTCAGAGAAGTATTGCTCACTATCGAAATCGCTCCTTGATTGTTCGCGTCACCGCTGTCCATCCAGCAGGCGAACGCGCACGAGCCGTACCCGTCCGCTTCGATGGTGTACGCCTGCCCGTTGTTGAGGGTGAAGGCTGTCGGTGTGTATCCCCTCGACACCTCAGTTCCGCTCTGGTAAAGGACCGCGTAATACCCTGTGAGGGTTCGCTCCGGTGATATCCTGGGCGTTCACGGCCCGTTGCGATGTTCCGGCCGCAGAAGTGGTTGCCGTCGTGGTCGTGGATGCAGTG
>VBPP01000261.1 GCA_005877365.1 Nitrososphaerota archaeon | reverse complement strand
CTTTTCCTGGAGGCGGGCAGTGTTTGTTAGCTCGCGAAGTTCTGGGTTGTGCATTCCCACAGGGAAGCTTGCCTTCTTTCGACCGCCCGTCAAAGGAAAGTTCTTGCGAGACACGCCCTCCTCCGCGTTTCTGTGGAAATCCTCGCCCCAAATTCTCCTGACCGCCCAACCCTTAAGTATCTAGGGTAGCGGGCTGTCAATGGGCGATTTTCAAGATGACCCCCAAGCCGTACTACGTGAAGTTCGAGACGCCGAAGGAAGTAGCCGAAGCATCCTACGAGGTACTGAGGCAAGCCTCGAGGACGGGCAAAGTGAGGAAGGGCACGAATGAGACGACGAAAGCGATAGAGAGAGGGATCGCTAAACTCGTCGTCATCGCCGAAGACGTCCAGCCCCCCGAGGTTGTCGCCCATCTTCCGATTATCTGTGAGGAGAAGAAGATTCCATACGTCTTCGTGCCTTCGAGGGCGCAGATTGGGCCGGCGATCGGGATCGACGTCCCCACGGCCTCAGCAGCCGTCGTCGAGGCGGGCGAGGGGTCGCAGATTCTCGAGCAGGTCACCCAAGAGCTGGCGAGGTTGAAGAAGGCCGCATGAGCAAGCGAGAGGTTGAGGCACTCACATCCGCTGAGGTCGTCCAGATAGTCAGCAGGACTGGGGTGGCTGGGGAGATCACTCAGGTTAGGGTAAAGCTCCTCGAGGGGAAGGAGAAGGGAAGGATCCTCACGAGGAACGTGAAGGGTCCGATCAAGCTCGCGGATATACTGATTTTGAGAGATACCGAGAGAGAAGCGCGCAAGGTGAAAATCCTCGTGATAATCGCTCTAGTACTCGGCGGCTTTCTGGCCAACTTTCTGAGTGCCGCCATCTAAAGCTGTTTTTCTATCTCCTTCTCCTAAGTGTCTCCCCGCCCACCTCTTGAGAGCTTCGAAGGAGACGCTTATTCCGTAAGCGTCAATAATCTTCTCTGAAACCTCGCTGACTGTAAATCCCTCGGCCTTCAACCTCGTTATTGTGCCTCGCACTTCATCGGGGAGACGACTGCCGCCCATGGCCATTCGTCTTGCACCGGCCAGTTTCTGATAGCGGGTGTACCTCACAGTCTTCAAGAGTGGGGAGAACAAAGGGACTGCCAATGACTTTACCACCTGGGCTTTCGAGACACAGAGCGCTTCTCGGCTTCTAAAGGAATGCAAACCGAAGCTTCCCAATAGCTTCGCGCCGAACTCCCAGTTGGGACCGATCCAGAATTCGACTGTTTGACTCGCTATATTGACCGACCCGTCCGATTCGGCCAGGCCCTGAATTAGCCCTCTCCTGAAATCATCCGGTCCTGTCAGCGCCCAATTCATTCTCACCGCGTCATACGTCGTAAGTTCCTCGTCTGTAAGACCGAGACAGACGTTGTAGATCCAATCTATCAAGGCCGACGATTGGGATGTCCAACAATAGAACCCGTGAGGTTTATTATGACTTCGTGGCAAGTCTGTGGCGCGTTCCATCCTTAGTCCCGCGCTCGCGGCACATAGGCAGGTGAACTCGCCCAAGTACCGGTTAGTGGAATATTTCTCACTGAGAGTCAGGTTCAGGTGTCGGTGCCACTCTCCTTGTCTCGGCTTGGCAGCGTCTCCGATCGCCATCCCCAGGAGGAAGCCAAAGAGGAAAATCCTTGACAATCCATCAGGAATTACTGCGGTGGGCTGCAGTTGCGCCAACAGAGGCTCGATATCTTCCCACCCACGTATCTCGAGGGGAACTTCCACTAACGGCCCCAAAGGTACCGCGTGGCCTGGGGAATTATTCACGCTGAGCCAAACCCGCCTATCACGCGGCTCCCCAAGCGCGAGAAAGACTTTCAAGTAGTGCCCCAGCTTCGGCAACTGGCTAAGCTTCGACCACGTCCAGACCGTTGAATAGCTCATATCCAACGCTCTCGCGACCTTGGCGTGCGACAGACCACCATGGGACAAGTAGGTTGCTCTGCTGAATCGCGCGTACTGCTTATGCTCCCCTTCGTTCGCCTCGCACTCCTTCCAGAAGTACTTCGTGAAGCTGAGGTCGTCTCCGTGCTTGAGGAGGTGCTCAACGAGCTTTTCATCCCATTTGCCGAGCGGTTCTTTCATGGTTATGGATGGTCGCAGCCGATTTAACCACCACTCTTTCTGCTACTCGCCCGCTCTACTTGGCAGAATCCATCGCTCTGTTTATATTGACACTGCGCCGGGGACGGCCTGTTCATCCGTAGGGCGATGGTGGTAGCTTGAATTGTATACTCCCAAGAAATGTTCTTTCTGCGGCAGAGAAGTGTATCTCGGCCTCGGAATAATGTACGTCAAGAACGACGGCTCCACTCGGAGCTACTGCTCCTCGAAGTGCAAGGTAAACGACCTGAAGCTGAAACGCGACCCGAGGAAGCTGAAGTGGGCGAGAGGAAGGAAGTAAGTTGAGTTCAGCCACAGAGGAGACCCTCGTCGTGGTGAAACCCGACGGGGTCAGGCGGGGTTACGTCGGGGAGATTCTCTCTCGATTCGAGAGGAAGGGCTTCACGATAAGGCAACTCAGGATGATCACGATGACGAAAGCACAGGCGGAGAAGTTCTACGACGTGCACAGGAGCAAACCCTTCTTCAATGAACTGGTCTCGTTCATCTCCAGCGGACCCGTCGTAGGGATAGTTCTCGTAGGGAGGGATGCCGTCGCCACGGCGAGGCGGATGGTGGGAGCAACGAAGGCCTGGGAGAGCGAGGCGGGGACGATAAGGGGAGACCTGTCCCTCGGTTTGACAGACAACGCGGTGCACGCCTCAGACTCGACAGCGAGCTTCCAGCACGAAACCAAAGTTCTTGGCTTTTAACAGGATAAATACGGGGTCTCCTCGAAGACGAAC
>VBPP01000260.1 GCA_005877365.1 Nitrososphaerota archaeon | reverse complement strand
CGGTGTTGTTCTTCCCGTCTATTATCGAGTAGAGGTTCTCCTCACCGACGGGGGTCCAATCGGTTCTCCCCGTCTTCATGAAGAGGACGGGATACGACGGCCCCGCCACTTCCTGCAGCAGCTTTATCGCGCGCTGGACTATCGTCTTCCCTTCCTGTACGGCCTGGAAATAATCCAACTGTGCAAGGGTCGCGCGGTCTTGGTCTAGCCGCTCGTGGTCATGGGAGCGGGCGCGGTCCCCGACGGAGGCATCGGTGGCGTATCCGGCAGAGAGAAGAACGCGACGACCAATAAGATCTGCGCCACAAAGATTAGCACAAACCCGATCAGTATGATCGTTAGCGCGGCTCCAATCAGGTTAAGCAGGGCGGCGGTACTGAACAGTCCCACGTTGAGTCTTGCAGCGACTGACTTGTAGCTCATCCTGAGGAATACGGCGGACACAATGATCAAGACCCAGGCAGCCAAAAGTCCAATCGCGAGTCCAGCGATGAGGCTGATGATGTCTGAAGGAGGTATCGTAGGAGAGACTCCTGGAGATGCCCCGAATAAGTTCCCGATTCCTATGAAACGAGCGATGGCGGCAAAAACGAATGCCACAAGCACAACTATTCCTCCTATGCCCAGTATGACAGCGATTATCATGTTGTTGAATATGCGCTTGTCGCCGAGTATGTCGGAGATGTATTTGACGGCGACGAGGCTCATAATCAAACCTGCGATTGAGAGAACCGGTCCGACAGACGGAACTATTCCAAGCAGCGCGAGAATCGAGCCAACGCCACCAAGCGTCTTTGCTTGGGAGAGCGAGGCCATCCAGGAGCGAATACCCCTGCTATCGAGAGTAAGATGCCGACCAGTTGATTCGGCTCCAGCTTCTCTCGCAAGAAAGTCATCGCGTAGGTGGTCGCGAAGGCTCCCCCCATCCCTGACAGGGCGGTCACCACCGGGAGGCTGCCGCTTCCGAAGGATATCCCAAGGTTGAACGAGAGTAGCCCAAAAGTCTCCAGGATTCCCATCACCGATATCGTCCGAGTCATGATGTCGCGCCTCGGCCTGACGTCCTGCTTCAGGAGGGGTGCGAACGTGAACCCGAAGACGCTGCCGAGTCCTCTCAGGAAGAGCACGGGAAGGACGTAACCGACCAGAGGCGTGACGAAACCGAGCACGACATAGACACTCCCGAAAGAGACCGCCGCGACGACAGCTGAATCCACGCCCGGCATGACCTTGACAAGACCTTCTCCGCGCAGGTATCTACCGAGCTCGGAGAACCGTGTTGAGAGGAGAAGCACCCCGAGGATCACCGCCGCGAGGGCGAGCGTCCTGAGTCCTGAAAGCATCACGCCGAGGAATATCACGGCGAAGATGGTCGTGATGATAGGATAGGAGTACGCGATGGGTGCAACCACTGAGACGACCCCGCGATGGAAACCTCGGTACAGGAAGATGAACGCGAAGAAGTTCGCGATGCTGACCGCGACGAGGGTGAGGACCAGTTCGAAGGAGATACCGAAGTTGGGGCGGAGGAGGGGCAAAAGGAGGATGAGGGTTGCCGTGCTGAAGACGTGCATGTAGACGGTCGTTCTGTAATGGCCAACCTTCTGGGATGAGCTCCGGGAGAGGTAGTCCGAGGTTCCCCAGGAGAAGGCAGCGAGGGCTCCCAGGAGTACCGGAAGATAAGCCATTCAGAACGCGCTCAATGAAGTCCGACCAAAGAGATTGTACAAACCTGGGTGGAGAGAGAGGCTAGCGTGCCCTTCCTTTCAGGGGAGCTACCTTCATCTCCTCGAGCGCAGTGATTATCTCCCGACAGAAGGCAGGGAGGTCGTCGGGGAAGCGGGATGTGATTATGTTTCCGTCCCTTACAACTTCTCTATCGACGTAGCGCGCCCCCGCGTTGACGACATCGTCCTTGATCGACCTGAAGCAGGTTACGGTTCTGCCTTTCAGGAGTCCGGCTGAAACGAGAACCCAGGGCGCGTGGCAGATCGCCCCGATCACCTCTCCGCGGTCGTGGGCGTCTCTCACGAATTTCAGGACGGAAGGGTATCTTCGGAGATAGTCGGGACAGTAGCCGCCCGGGACAATTACCGCATCGAAGGCAGTCGCCTCGACCTTCTCCGCGGAGGTATCCACCTTGACCTCGAGCCCGTGCTTCCCTCTGTATACCTCGCTGGAACCGGAGCCGACGACGACCACCGTCGCACCGGCCTCTCGCATCCTGATGACTGGATACCAGAGCTCCAGGTCCTCAAACAGATTCTCGGCGAGCATCGCGACCCGCTTTCCGGATAGAGACATACGGGATGCCTTGGATTCGCGACGCCGAGATTTAAGATTTGAGGCGCGAACGGGCTCTCCGGTACTCTTCCCTCAGGGTCTCCTTTTCTTCGTTAGAGGCGAAAGCCGCGCTGAAGGAGTTGGAGATCAGCGTGTCCACTTCTTCGAGGCCGAAGTTGTAGGCGTTGCAGACTGCGACGAAGTTCTCCGAGAGGGAGCCGTTGGGCCAAATAGCGGGGTCGTCGGAGTTCACGCTCACGGCGACCCCCGAGGAGATAAGGCGGTCAAGTCCGAGTTCCCTTAGAGAATGGATGTGGTGCAGTGTAAGATTCGAGACGGGATTCATCTCAAGGGCGACTCCTCTTTCTACGACGAGGCTGATGAGTGCTCGGTCGCTTGCCAGATTCACCGCGTGACCGATGCGATCAGCCCTCAGCAGGATTATGGAATTCCTAATGTTTCGGAGGCTCTGATCCACTGACCCCGCGCCCTCACCGGCATGAGCGGTCCTCCTTAGCTTCGACTCAAAGG
>VBPP01000259.1 GCA_005877365.1 Nitrososphaerota archaeon | reverse complement strand
CCTAGTGGTCCTGAGCGAGATCCAGTCAGAGGAGCACAGCCACGCCTTCTTCCACGCGCTATCCTCCGGAATCAAGGGGTTGCAGACTTTTCATGCCGGATCACCGGAGCAGGCGATAAGAAGGTGGGTGGAGGTTCACGGGATTCCTGAGCAGAGCCTCCTGGATTTGGGGTTGATCGTCCAGATGAAGCGGCCCGACCGTCTCAAACCCATGCGCTTCGTCAGCAGGATATGCGAGGTGGCGAGCGAGAACGGAGAGGCCAGGCTCCGTGACGTCTACGTCCGCGACAGAGAATCCAAGCTGGAGCGCATACTCCCATGGGAGAGAATCGAACTTCGCGGCGGAGAGGCTTCGCCGGTCGAGTTTCGCCGACGAACGGAGGTGCTGGTCTCTGGTCTCTCACTCCGGAGAAGAGGTGGCGGCAGAGGATGAAATTCAATTCCCTGGAGCACTATCGGATCAATCCCCTGAGGTTTCTCCTTCTCCTCCTTCTCCTCTCTCTCTCGGGAGGGGCCGCAGTCTCTGCCGTCACGAGAGATATCCTAGGTTCAGACTCGTGGATCATCGGCGCGCTCACCGCGGCCGCGATGGCATATCTGGTTGGGAGCGAACCGAGGAGAAAGTTGGACACCGTCTCTCTCTGGCAGGCGAGAGAAGCGCCCGTTGTGGCCGCGTCAGCGGCGGTCAGCCTCCGGGCGACCGGCTCGAACTCAAGAGCTCTTATGCTGCTAAGGTGTGAGGAGGAAGAACTCGCAGGGACGGTTGAGCATGCAAAGAGAATGGTCTTGCTCGGGCACGCCCCAAAGGAGACGATCGTCGAGTCTGCCGCAGAGATCGCCTCAGAGTCGGTCTCAGAAGCCCTCCTCTCGATGGTCTCCAGGGATGCGGGGAGCATAGAGGACGTGGGGGAAGAACTCGAGAGTGTCTTCGCCGCCACCTCGCTGGGGGACGAGACGAAGGTGCCCGTCTTCATCGCCGTCTGCTTCTTCGCGCCGATAATGCTGCTACTCTTCGCTGTTCTGACAAGGAGCACCACCCCCCTGGAATTGGGTGAGCTCGTTGTCCTCGAGCTGATCCTCCTGAACATCGCCTTCGCCTTCTCCTCACGAGAAAGAAGGAGGCTCCGAATCTGAAGGAGACTAAGCGGATCGCCGGGTTCAGAAGAATATTCAGAGAAGCGTCGAGGGGGAGGGGATTGGCCTCCTCACTCGTCGATACTTTCAGGCTCAGCAGAGACTCCTCTGAGAAAGATGTCGCGAGGTTGGTACTCCTTGGAATCCCGGCGAAAAACGCGCTGAACCGACTGCTGGAGTCGGAGGAGACGGGGATGAAATCGCTCGTCACATACGTCGCCTCCGAGAGCGGGTTGAGCGCCAGAGATGCGGGGAGGAGGGCGGAGAGGCTTTCGGTCACGTTTGAGAGATGGGCGCGGCTCAAGGAAAGGAGGAGACTAGAGCAGAGGGTCCTTGAGCTGAGAGGGCACATGGTCTCCGCGATCCTGGGTCCCGTGATGGCCTTTCTGTCATCGCTGGCACCGTTCGTCATGTCGTTTCAGTTCCTCTCGGGTGCTCCAGCCCCGTCCAGCGGATTCGTGGTTTACGCGGCCGGTGCGATGACGATTGCTAGCTCAGCCTTTCTCGGCTCTTTCTTTTCAACGGGAAGGAGATACATCGACCCGATTGTAGCGGGAATCGCCTTCGCGGTGGCCCTCCAGATGACCGCCCCAATAGCGAGCGTTCAGCCGCCGAGTTTCGTGGGGATTAAATAACTTAACCACATACTCCTACGTTGATCATCAAAGCCTTCCGAAGGAAGAACAGAGGACGCGTTGCGGCCCAGCTGATAGAAGAGGCTCTGCTTCTCTCGGTCGCTCTCGTGGCCCTCTCCCTCCTTGTCGGGGGGATCGAGTCGATACTCAAGGAGAGCGCGAACTTCACCACGGGCATTTGGAACGCGATCTCCTCGGCGATCAGCGGCATATTCGGCCTGAGCTTCCATTGGTGAGAATACTGAGGCAAGAAGGAGTCCTCTCGAGGCTCGGCTGGAGGCTGCGCCCCTCAGAGACGATAAGGGTCGACTCGATCAGAATTCGCGGCTCAAAGTACCTCGCGCTGACGCGAGGGGGGAGCCAGAGGCTGCTCGCTCTCATGCGAATCAACCTGGAAGAGGAGGAAGAGGAGACGAAACTAGATTACTCGGGCGCGATCCGGATGACGATTCGCCAGCAGAGGATGAAGGGACTCTTCGAGGGGCTGCACAAGACAGGGCTGCCCTTTCTGTACATCACGATGATGACCCCGATGAAGACGGGGGAGGACGAGGAGGAAGTGCCGGCATTCGAGTTCGACCTCGTGGTTGGGACATGGGTCGACGGAAAGGAAAAGTCCCTCGAAGCTTCCTATACTGAGCTCGAGCAGAGAGCGAACGTCTTGGCCGCCACCCTCTCAGTCGCGATTCCAAACTCCTCTGTGAGGAGGTTGAACAGGGCGGGGTTGAGCGAGTTCGTCAACTCTCTCCTCCTACCCGGCGAGCCTAAGCTGCCGCAGGTCGGAAACGCCTCGGTCGTGAGCAGTCTGGAGACTTTCGAGGCCAGGAACCCGATGGTTTCGAGGGGCGGCGTGACGCCTGAGTTCTACCTTCCGAACTCCTCGGAGTCGGGGCGGGGGGGGCTTCTCCTGGGAAATGTAAGGACCCGTGGGGCTCAGTTCCACGAGTTCAGGCTCGGCGTCGAGGACCTTCGACAGCACGTCGCGAT
>VBPP01000258.1 GCA_005877365.1 Nitrososphaerota archaeon | reverse complement strand
ACGTAGACTGGCTGCGATAATGTTCACCGACTTGGTCGGTTACACCGCGATGGCTCAGAGGAACGAGTCGCTCGCGCTCGAACTCCTCGAGAGGCACAATACCTTGCTCAGGTCGGTTGTGAAGCAGCGCCGGGGCCGCGAGGTAAAGACCGTAGGCGACGCCTTCCTCCTTGAATTCGGGAGCGCCCTCGAGGCTGTCCTCTGTGCAATAGAGATTCAGTCCGTGCTGAACGAGCAGAACAAGCTCGTGGGAGGAGCAGAGAGAATTCTCGTCCGAATAGGAATCCATGTCGGGGACGTCATCCACCGGGGCGGGGACGTCTTCGGGGATGCAGTGAACATCGCCTCCCGGATTGTGCGTTTTGCTGAGCAGGGAGGTATCTGCATTTCCGGGCAGGTCTACGCTCAGGTGGTGAACAAGCTGGAGTATCCTCTGATCAAGATATCGGCGCAGTCTCTGAAGAACGTCGAGCAGCGGATCGACCTATACCGGGTGGTCCTCGAGCCCGGGGTTGACGCCCCACACAAGAGTTCCAAGGCTTGGAGTCGGGTCGCGGTCCTTCCCTTCGCTAACATCAGCCCTGATCCTCGGGACGGCTACTTCGCCGACGGGCTCACCGAGGAGATGATTTCTGCTCTCTCCGAGGTGAAGGGGCTGAGGGTGATTGCGCGCACCTCCGTCAATCATTACAAAGAAACGTCGAAGACGGTCGCGCAGATAGGGAACGAGTTGGGAGTAGCCTTTGTCCTGGAGGGGAGCGTCAGAAAGGCGGGTAACAAGGTTCGCGTCGGAGCCCAGCTTATCGATGTCGAGAGCCAGGAGCACGTCTGGTCAAACCAGTACGACAGAAACCTCAACGATATCTTCTCAATTCAGAGCGACATCGCAAAGAAGGTCGCCGACTCCCTCGAGGTAACCCTCCTGAAGGGTGAGCGCGCGAGAATTGAAAGGAAAGACACCGAGAGCAC
Organism: Nitrososphaerota archaeon; assembly: GCA_005877365.1. GTDB lineage: Archaea > Thermoproteota > Nitrososphaeria > Nitrososphaerales > Gagatemarchaeaceae > TA-13. The sequence goes on along the minus strand of VBPP01000258.1, from coordinate 1,187 downwards.
CGTCGCCTACGTCGCCTACCTGAAGGGCAGAACCCTGCTCCACGACAGGTCGGAGAAGGCTATCAAGGGGGCGAAGGAGCAGTTCGAGCTCGCGGTCCGGGAGGATGCGGGGTACTCCAAAGCCTACTCCGGGCTCGCTGACACCTACATGATCCTGGGCGATTACCTCTTCTCTCCCTTCCCCTCTTCTCTCGAGGAGGCGAAGAAGCACATTAGGAAGGCGCTCGAGCTGGACCCAAATCTCGCGGAGGCCCGGGTATCTCTGGCGAACTATCTGATGTATAGTTACGACTTTGTCGGGTCGGAGAATGAGTTCAGGAGGGCCATCGAGCTCAACCCGAGTTACGCTTCGGCCCACCATTGGTTCGCGGGCACCCTCGACCAGCTTGGAAAGATCGATGAGGCTTTCGCCGAGGTGATGCTCGCGGAAGAACTAGACCCTCTGTCATCTGCGATCACCCTCTCAGCAGTCTACCGCTTCATCTTGACGAGAACATTCGACGAGGCGCTGAAGCGGATTAGGAAGCTATCAGAGATTGACCCCGAGGGTCTACTGGTCGCGGAGGCTTGGATGGCATATCACTTTGTAAGGAAGGAGTGGAACGATGCGCTCCTCTACCTGAAGAGGATGATAGAAGCCGACCCCGACGACCCTTACCTGGACATGGACCTCGCGTACATCTACGCGGTCACAGGGAAAAGAAACGAGGCACTTCTCTTGGTCGAGAAGCTGAAGGCCGTCCCCGAGAGCGCTCGAATCAAGGGCAACTTCCTCGCTTTCGTCTATGCGGGGCTCGGTGACCTCGACGAGTGCTTCAGATGGCTTGACTATGCCTACGATAGGCGAGAGATATTCATCGGGTGGTTCCGCCGCTACCCTCTTCTCGAGAATGTGCGCAGCGATAAGAGGTTCGGAGAGTTGCTGAAGAGGGCACGCCTCCCTCCATAACAAGTTTCGTGGATGAGGAATCGCTCCCAAGGATTTTCCAGGTTTCTTCTTCCGCGATTCGCGGCGAATCTAAAGAACTTCGCATCAGGATAAGAGGCCTCCTTGTTCCCCAGACTCGCGGGTGACTAACCGGACGGGCAAACCCTCAGTCGACGCAAGTTTCCAATTCTTCGTGGGCGTGACGAGCCGAGTCGATCAGGCTATCCCCGCCGCCGTCACTTTACGTATTCTCCCAGAC
>VBPP01000327.1 GCA_005877365.1 Nitrososphaerota archaeon | reverse complement strand
GACTGCGCATCGGGATACTCGGCGACCTCAAGTATGGGAGGACCGCCTCCTCGCTCAGCTACGGACTCTCCAACTATGACGTCGAGATTACGTTCGTGGCGCCCGAGTCGTTGACCACGAGGAAGGAGATAGACCATTTTCTCAGCGAAAGGGGAGTGGGGTTCACGAAGACGAAGGATGTCAGGGACGTCGTCGGGTCGCTCGACGTCCTGTACGTCACGAGGATACAGAAGGAGCGCATACCAGACCCTACTGAATACGAAAGAGTGAGGGGCGTCTACCAGATCAACCTGAGTCTCCTGAAAGAAGGGAAGAAGGGCCTCCGCGTTATGCACCCTCTGCCGAGGGTCGACGAGCTGTCTAGCGATGTCGACGAGAGCGAGTACGCCCAGTATTTTGTCCAAGCTGCGGCGGGAGTCCCGCTGAGGATGGCCCTTCTCAGCATGGTGGTGGCGAAGTAGACGGAAGCATCGCAAGAAAAGCTGCTCGTGAGGAAGATAGAAGACGGGACGGTTATCGACCACATACCCGCCTGGAAGGCCGACCTTGTGCTTCGGGTCCTCCGTCTTCAGAGGCTCGCCAAATCTGAATTGGATGTCTCGGTCGCCGTGCTCCAGAACGTCGTCAGCGGTAGGCTGGGGAGGAAGGACGTAATCAAGGTTGACCGGTGGAGGATTGACGAGAACGAGGCGGACATCCTCTGCTTGATCTTCCCGACGGCGACGATCAACTACATCAAAGGGTGGAAGGTTTTCAAGTACTCTCCGATGGTGCCGGACACCATCGAAGGGCGGATACGCTGCCCCGAGCTCCTCTGCATCTCGAACGCTGAGAGGGAACCGCTCTCGACGATGTTTTACACCGTGAAGACGGAGAGGATGCTGCAGTGCAGGTACTGCGACACGCTGTTGGACTTCGGCAAAATCCCCGATTTCGTCAGAGTGTAACCCGATGGATTACGACCTGGTGGTCGAGGGACGGGCGGTGACCCCGGGCGGAGTCCGTGATGTGCAGATTGGGGTCAACGGAACGAGAATCGCCGCAATCAAAAGACAGGGATTGAAGGGTACGAAGAGGATTGATGCGATGGGTTGCCTCGTCTTCCCCGGATTCATAGACGTCCACGCTCACCTCCGGGAGCCTGGATGGGAATACAAGGAGGACTTCACCACCGGAACCAAGGCCGCGGCAAACGGGGGAGTCACTACGGTCTTCGACATGCCCAACAACCCGGTCCCGGCGACTGACGTGGCAACGATTGATGAGAAGCTCCGCCTCGCCAAGTCGAAAGCACTAGTCGACGTCAGACTCTTTGGGGGTGTCAACGGTCACCGTCTTGAGGACATAGCGAGAATAGCCGACCGGGTCATTGGCTACAAGATTTACCTGGCCCGAACGACCGGAGACCTGGTCCTTCCTCACCCTCTCCTGGGACGGGCGCTCTCGCGCATCGCGGATACCCGCAGACCGGCCGACGTTCACTGTGAAGATCAGTCCGTGATCGATTCCAGCGTCAAAAAAGCATACTCGAGTTCGAATCGCGCCGATTCGCACGCGGACCTTAGACCTCCGGAAGCTGAAGTCCGTTCCATCAAGAGGCTCCTCGCGACCCGCACAGAAGCAAGGATCAACGTCTGTCACATTTCCACTGGAAGCGGTCTGAGGCTGGTCCGGCGCGCACAAGAGACTCGCGTCGGTCTCGCCTGCGAGGCAACCCTCCATCACCTTTTTTTCACGAGAAAGGACATGCTGACGAACAGGCTCCTCAGAACCAACCCACCCCTCAGGGGGGAGGCCGACAGGAGCGCTCTTCTGGATGCCCTGGGGAAGGGAAAGGTGGATTTCCTCGTCACCGACCACGCGCCTCACACACTGGAGGAGAAGCTTACGGAGAGCGCGAGCGGAGTGCCCGGTCTCGACTTCTACGGCGGAATCGTGGCCTGGCTAATCTTGAAGTGCGGGCTCAGTCCAATGACGATCGCCAAGGTCTGCTCGGGGAATCAGGCCAGATTCTTCGGGCTCAGGGACAGGGGGAACATCGACCTCGGAACGAGGGCTGACCTGACGATCCTCGACCTCAGGTCCACACGCAGGGCTACGTCGAGAGACGTCTTTAGCAAGTGCGGATGGACTCCCTATGAGGGGCGCGATCTTCCCGGAAGGGCCAGGTGGACGATCTCGAGGGGAAAACCTCTAGTGACTGACTTCGAGATGTCTTAGCCCCGAGAATCATTACTACACTGAGACCGATTTCGGGCCTGGTCCCACCCGTCTTCCTCTCATCGAGAGATTCGAGGTCGGATGTTCGCTATTCTACCTCAATTTCGGACGTCAATTCGCGCTCTTTCGGCTTAGCTCCGGTCGTCCAGCGGTTTTCGAGGCCCTTCTTTTTGAAACGCGTGAATGCTGTCCGGGCTCGAGATTCCGATTCTTCTCTTCTCTTCTTCTTCTTCTTCTCTACCTTATGATTTGAACCCGTCTGAACGAGCCGACATCCCTCCCATCGCCTCAAGCAAGCTGCGATGCCTGGTAATGCAACACGCCGGAGGAGCACAAGCGGCGGTAATCGTGGTCGCAACTCAGCACCGGCAAGAGTCAACCCTCGTCCGACATGCAGTCCAGGAGGGCAGACGCTTCCTCAGGAGTCAATACCACCGGGACCTGCAGCTCAACAGCCTTTCTCGTCACGGTCGTGAGCTGGTCGTCGAGTCGGTTCGAGTTCGCGTCGAAGGATAGGAGGAAC
>VBPP01000326.1 GCA_005877365.1 Nitrososphaerota archaeon | reverse complement strand
ACATAATGGCCTGCGCGGTTCCGCAGGCTCGGCCGTCCAAACGAAGCCATGAAGGGGAACGAGGCGACGACGGCTCTAATCCCCGGAGCAGATGGACGGAAGTTGAGTTGTCTAATCAACCGACGACTTGACGGAACCCACGGGTGAATTCGCGCCAACCACGGTCAGCCGTTCACGACTGCCTTGATGCACTTCTGCTCACCTGCGACTCGAAAGGCTTGAGGGGCCTCCTCTAGCCTGAACCTGTGCGTGATCAGTTTGGTGAGATCGATCGCTCCGCTCTCGAGCATCCTCACCGCGAGCGTAGTCTCCTTTTCGCTGGTCGAGTAGCTCGCCTGCACCGCGATTCCTCGCAGGAAGTACCGAGAGAGGTCGAGCGAGACTGTCGAACCCCTGGGGGGAGCCCCGAAGAGCAAGACACGTCCACCGGGTGACACGGTTTTCATTGCGTCGATGAGGGCCGCGGGACTTCCCGTTGCCACGATTGCCAACTCCGGAGCGACGCCGTCGAGCGCCGAGCCCGCGTTCTTCTGCTTCTGGCCCGCACCCCCGGGTCTGAATATCTTCGCCCCGAGCCTCGAGGCAAATGAGAGGCGGTACTCGCTGAGGTCCCCGACTGCGACATTCGTGTATCCATAATGCTGCAGAAGCATCAGATGGGTCAGGCCTACGGGCCCCGCCCCGTAAATTATCGCAGACATGAAGTTCATCGCGTTAACCTTGGAGAGTCCCCTGATGCAGCACCCGAGCGGCTCGATGAAACTTCCCTCTTCAAAACTCACAGAATCGGGTAGGGGAAGGACGGCTCCTCTCGAGACGTTCCACGCAGGCACGACGTAGTACTCAGAAAAGCCGCCGGGGTTGATGTTGTGTCGTGGAAACTCCGCGCACATAGTATACTCTCCCCTTCGGCAAAGCTCGCACTCGTAGCACGGCGCGTGGTGATGGGTGAAGACCCTGTCGCCGGTCTGAATTCCCCTGACCCCCCTCCCGAGCTCTGCAACCTCCCCGACGACCTCGTGGCCCAGCACAGGGGGCGTCGCGGCCTCGCCCCTGATTTTCTCCAGGTCAGTTCCGCAGACTCCGCAGGAGCGCATCTCTATGAGTATCTCACCCTTCTTCGGCGATGGCTTCTCCACCTCCCTTAGGACAACTTCGCCTGGGGCGCCGATGAAGAGAGACCTCAATTTGTGAAGAGATTGAACTGTACTCGATTATAAACCAGTTACGAGAGTGTCGGGTTCCGTCGATGTTAGAGGCGCGGTACTGGGCACCCAGAGACCTGAGACTCGAGAATGCGGATACACCTCTCCCGGAGAAGGGCGAAGTCGTGGTCAAGGTTCTTGCGTCGAATATCTGCGGGACCGACCTGAAGAGTTTCATCCGGGGTCACCCGCTGATGAGACCGCCGATGACGATGGGGCACGAGTTCTGCGGTGTCGTTTCTGAGGTCGGAGATGGAGTAAAGAGGTTCAAGGCGGGCGACCGAGTAGTCGCATCCAATTCCTCGCCATGTGGCACCTGCAACTTTTGCAGACGTGGGGCCTCCACGCTCTGCGAGAGGATTCCTAGCAGGCTGATTGGTTTCTCGCTACCAGGGTCGTACGCGCAATACGTGAAGATACCACGGCACATCGTGAACGAGAACACCTACTCTGTCAAGACCTCCGTCACTCCGGAGGAGATGGCCTGCTCGGAGCCTCTGGCGGCAGCGATTCACGCCCTCGACCGCGTGAAGTTAGAGAGTGGAATGGGGGTCGTCCTGATTGGCTCAGGAGCCTTGGGGCTGATGTTACTGCAGCTGCTGAAGACGAGGGACATCCGCGTGACCATGGCCAATCGGTCTGAAAGCCGCCTCCGAATTGCCGAGAAGATGGGGGCCGACGATGTCTTGCAGGTGACCGACGAGGACCTCGTTGCGAAGGCGCGGGGGGCGGGTGGTCCGACCGGACCCGACCTAGTGATTGAAGCTGTCGGGAAGAAAGAGACATGGGAGGCGGCCTTCAGGATCGTCAGGGAGGGCGGGCAGGTCCTCTTCTTCGGCGGCTGCGCCGCGGGAACCGAGGTCAGCTTTGATGCGGGCAAGATGCACTACGGAGAGGTAGCGGTGACAGGCTCATTTCATCACGAGCCCTCTTCCTTCAAGAGGGCGATTGCTGCCATCGAAAGCGGGAAGGTCCGTGTGAGGCCGTTACTCACTCACTCGGTACCCCTGGAAAGGATTCAGGACGGATTCGGGCTGATGGAGAGACGCGAGGCCTTGAAGGTAACCGTGACCACGTAGCCGACCCGTCGACCCTCTTTTCGTGTTCCCTGAAGAGTATCTCGGACGCTACTCACGCGAATCTCGTCCAAGGATACCCATCATGGGACCAATCACGACCTCATCCGGCTTCTATTCGGGACGCGGAAGTGAATCAAAGGTTATAACGCGTTTTCACGCAGTGCCGAGAGAATGGGCGGGATAACCGTAGTTCACTCTTCGACGCACTCCGATATCAAGACGGGAGTGCTCACGCCGGAGCTCCTGCGCTCGATGCTCAGGAAGATGATTCTGATCAGGAGGTTCGAGGAGAA
>VBPP01000325.1 GCA_005877365.1 Nitrososphaerota archaeon | reverse complement strand
CGTAGCCGTCGACCTCGATCACGTTCCAGTTAAAGGCCCTCCACTTTGCGGCGAGAGGCTCGAGAGGCATTATCTGCTCTGTGAGCCCGTCCTGCTGTATCCCGTTTCTATCGATCACGGCGGTCAGGTTGTCCAGCTTGTACTTCGAGGCGGTCATCGCGGCCTCCCACACCTCCCCCTCCTGCTGCTCTCCGTCGCCCATCAGGACGAAGGTCCTGTACCCCCTCCTGTCCAGCTTAGCGGCCAGCGACGTCCCGACCCCGAGGGAGAGTCCTATCCCCTCTGAGCCCGCTGGCGCCTCGACCCCCGGGAGTTCCAGGTTCGGGTGGCCCTGAAGCCTCGAGCCCATCTTCCGTAGGGTCATCAGCTCCTCGACCGGGAAGTAGCCGGCCTGCGCGAGAATCGCGTAGAGGAGCGGGGCCGCGTGCCCCTTGCTCAAGAAGAACCTGTCCCTCTCCTCCCACTTGGGGTTCTTCGGGTCGTGCTTCATGATGCGGAAGTAGAGGGTCACGAGAAGCTCCACGGCCGAGAGTGAGCCGCCCGGATGGCCAGAACCAGCCTCCGCCAGCGCCTCGAGGATGACCTTCCTCGTATTCAGCGCGATCTCTTTGAGGCGGAGAACTTCCTGTGCGGCCTCCATCTGTTATCGCCTCACGGGTGCCTGAGCGATCCTCTGGAGAAAGTCTCCCATGTCTTCGACCTGCCTCGAGAGCTCCGGGACCGAGAGAGTGGCGTTCCGCAGTAGGTCGCTTCTCACGGCCCCCGCGACGTTGCTCAGACAGGTCGCCTCGTAGACGTTCCCGCCCGAGGCCACCGCCAGGGAGAAGACGCCCGTCATCGCGTCCCTCACCCCCACTTTGCTGAACATGTTCTTCTTACCTCCCAGAGGCGGAAAATTCGTCACGTTCTCCTTCTCGAAGAGCGTCAGCCCCTCTTCACCTCGCGTGATCAGGATCGACTTGCAGTCGAGGCGGCTGATCAGGTTGATCCCCATATTCCTGAGGCTCGTCTCGTTGACGATGCTCATCCCGGTCGCGTTCGTGGCCTCCTGCAGGTTCGACTTCACGTACGTCACTCCGCTGAAGTCGAGGTAGTGGCGCATCTTCGGTTGTGCCACGACGATCCTCCCCGCGGCGCGGGCAGCCGAGACGACCCCGCTGATGAGACCGCTCGTAACGACCCCGCGGTCATAGTCGGAGAGGACGACGCCATCCACTTCCCCGATGATAGGCTCTGCCGCCTTCAGGAGGCTTCGTGTCATCTCGTACTTCGCATCCCTCCTGTCCTCCCTGTCTATCCTGAGATTGTGAAAGCCGTTCACCATGATCCAGGTCCTGAGAGATGTCGGCCTCGCAGAGTCGAGCAAGACTCCTGAGTGCGAGATCCCGTTCCTGTCGAGCTCCCCCGTAAGCCACCTCCCGTACTCATCGTCGCCGATTAACCCGATGACACTGACGGAAGCACCCAGCGCGCTCACCTCCCTCGCCAAGTTCGAGGCACCGCCCGGGAGGAATGTCTCCCCTATGTAATCACCCGCGGGGACAGGAGCCTCTCGAGAGAGTTTTCTCGCGGCCACCTCGACGAACCTGCTTACAATGAGGTCTCCGATTACAAGAAGCTTCTTCCCCTGAAACTTGTCCAGGAGGGAAGAGAGCCCCTCCTTCGAGAGGTTCTGGAGACCCATCGCCAGCCGTTATTTCGATGGAAGACCGACCCTTTTTAAGGTGAGCGCCCGGAGACTTCTCCGCCCCAGCGACGGTTAGCTTGACTGCGAGCCGGGCTTCTCCTTCTCCCACTTCTCCTCGAGAATCGAGGAGACTATCCCCATCGCCCTCTTGACCTCCCTCTGAAGGGCGAGAGGGTCGTAGCCCTTCGGGGCGGAGTAGTCGAGGAACCGCTGGTTCGGGTCCATGTCGAGGAAGGCCTTGCTCGATTCGTAGATCGTCATCAGGGAGGGGCCGTCGAGCTTCTTCAGGTCGGACCTCCAGGCGTGGTGGAATCCCTTCTCGGAGACGAAAGTCACTTTCGTATCTCCCTCAGCCTCGGCCCTCAGCTCCTTCCAGAATGTCCTGTCAAAGTCGTCGACCGTCACCTTCCCCTCTTTGAGCTTCTTGGCGTAAGAGGCCTTGTACCTCGCGGCCTCCTCCTTCGTTATCTCGAACTTCGCGGCGACCAAGGCGAGAGAGAGGCCCATCTTCGAGAGGTAGTAGCACCCCTCCTCGAGTACCTCGGGGCTAGCCTTCTCGGGAGCGCTCACTTCATCTTCACCCGCTGAATCCTACCTGGGGCGTACCAGTTCCACCTGCCCATCAGGGACATCACTGCGGGGACGACGTAGGTCCTCATGACCATCGCGTCGACGAGAATCGAGAAGAAGAAGGCGAAACCGAACTCCTTGAGGAGAAGGCTTGAGGAGAGCGAGAGGGCCCCGAGAGAGCCCGCGAGGATGATCGCGGCGGCCGTGATTATCCCCCCGGTGTTCTCGATCGCTGTTATGATTGCCTCGTTCAAGGGCTTCCCCTTTGTTGACTCCTCCCTTATCCTCGTCAGGATGAATATGTTATAGTCCATCCCCAGCCCGAGAAGCAGGACGAAGAGGGTGAGTGGGGTTATGTACAGGATCGGGAAGTTGTAGAGCCCCGCGAACACCACCTCAGTCGCGGCGAGTGTCCACGCGATGCTCATCACGACGGAGACGATGGCGAAGAGCGGGAGGAAGAGGGAGCCGAGGACGAGCAGGAGGACGACGGCGACCGCCGCGGTGACGTAGGCGATGACCTGGTAGAACTGCGTGTTGACTACGTAGCTGGTGTCCACGATTGTTCCGAGTAATCGAGTCCTGCGTGTAGGGCGAGCCCTTCAGTGTTACCGTCAGCAAGGCGTACTGGCCGTCCTGGCTCAGCATCTTGTTCATCGATGAGATGAGCTGGAGGGAGCGTGGGTCATCTGAGAGGGTGCGGAAGTCGACCCTTGCCCCTCCCGGCCTCGTCGGGCCCGTTACGGAGAGGACCGCGTGGTTTCGCAGGGTGTCGTTGGAGATTTCGTCGAGGAGCGACATCCCACCCGTCCTGTATGCGGTTCCGTTCCAGAGGGGGCTCGCGAACTTGACGACGACGTGTGTCGGGAAGATGGAACCGCCCCCGAAGGTGTTCGTGAGGGTGTTGAAGGCGGAGACGCTCTCGAGGTTTTTCGGGGAGGCCCCAAGAAAATCGTAGCTCGGGGCTAGGTTGGCCCAGATGTAGACCGCGGGGATAGTGACTACGATGGAGAGAATCACGATCACCTTCGCGTGCTTGATCGCGAACTTTCCGGAGCGGGAGAAGTATCCGACCTTCTTCTCGAGTCGCTCCTTGACCCTCGTGGCGTAGCGATCAAATCTCTCCCCTGTCATCGGGAAGAAGATCCGCTTCGGAAGGAGGAGGATCACCGAGGGTATTAGGGTGAGCGACGCGATTAGAGCGATGAGGACCCCGAGCCCCACGACGAGCCCAAGTCCCTTCAGGAAGGTTATGGGCTGGAAACCCAGGAAGATGAAGGAGATGATCACGGTGGCTCCGCTCGTCGCTATGCTCTCTCCGGCCCAAGTCACAGCGTTCTCCACGCTCTGAGCCGGAGATCCGCCCCGCACTCTCTCCTCTCTGTACCGGGCGATGATGAAGATCGAATAGTCCGTCCCAACTCCTATCAGGACGGTCAGCAGAATCACAGGAGTCGAGACGTCTACCTGCGATACGTAGGTCGCGACGAGGAAGACCACGACCTCTGCGAGGCCGAGCGCGATCGAGATCGTGCCGAGAGAGACGAAGGGCGTTATGACCGACCTGAAGAAGAGACCGGTCGCGACGAGGAGGAGGACGATGGTTAGCGGAAGTATGATGTCTGTGTCGTTGAGAATCGAGGCGGTTATGTCCGAGTTGAGCGCGTCCTGCCCCGTCACCTGGACGCTACCCGCGAGACCGTAAGGCAAGGCCGTGCTCTGCACCAGCTTCCGGACCTCGTTCAGCTCTGAGGTCGTGACGTTCTTGAAAACGAAGGTGGCGAGCATCACCCTCCCCTCGGGGCTGACGAACCCGCTGATGGCGGAGCGGTAGACCGGAGGAATGTTGAAGCGGCTGGGGTCGTTCACGACCGACTCCGAGATCTGGTCTCGGAAGTAGGCGGAGGAGTTCCTCGTTAACGGATAGGCCGCGGTCGCGAGCTCGGGGGTGAAAAGAGTCACCTTTGTGATCTGATTGACGATGAACCTTTCTATCGCGGCCGAGTCGGTGAAGTTCGAAAGGCTGAACGAGCGGATGACGAGGAGGGCGAAGGGTCTCTGAGACGCGGGGAGGACGGACTGTGTGAAATTCGCCCCCGCAGTCCGTATCGCGACCTGGACCCGGAGCGCGAGGGGGAGGCTCTCCTGCGTATGAAAGGAATCCGAGAGTGTCCTGGTGAAGATCGTAAGGTAGTCTTGAGACGCGAGGAGTTGAGTCTGATTCAGGATCTCAGAGGAGATCGTTCGGAGTGTTGCGGCTTGGGCCTGGGGTATCATGCTCTGGTTCGCACCGAA
>VBPP01000324.1 GCA_005877365.1 Nitrososphaerota archaeon | reverse complement strand
GGGCTACCCCTCCCCAGGATGAGGTCGATGGCCTCGGCGGCCTGGATGCTTCCCATTATTCCTGGGAGCACGCCGAGCACACCCCCCTCCGCGCACGACGGCACCAGCCCCGGTGGGGGTGGCTCTGAGTAGAGACACCTGTAGCAAGGCCCTTGCTTCGCGTAGAAGACGGATGCCTGCCCCTCGAACCTAAAGATGCTCGCGTAGACGTTTGGCTTCCCTAGCAGGACGCACGCGTCGTTGACCAGGTAGCGCGTCGGAAAGTTGTCTGTGCCGTCCAGGATGACGTCGTACTCCTTCAGGATCTTCAGCGCGTTCGAGGAGTCGAGCCTGACCTTGTGTAGTTCGATTCTTACGTTCGGGTTGACCTGTTGCAGGCGTTCCCGTGCGACCTCCGCCTTGCTCTTCCCGATGTCCTGTTCGGAGTAGAGAATCTGCCGGTGGAGGTTGCTCCTCTCGATCGTGTCAAAGTCGACAATCCCTAGTCTGCCGACGCCCGCCGCCGCGAGATAGGTCGCCGATGGTGTCCCCAGACCTCCCGCGCCGACGATCAAGACGCTGGAAGCCTTCAGCTTCCTCTGCCCCTCGAGTCCGACCTCCGGCATGATGATGTGTCTGCTGTACCGAGCGAATTCGCCGCTAGAGAAGGAGACGCCGCCCTTCTGAGATACCGAGCCCCCCGCGATGGAGGGGACGATCATCAGGGTATCTCCCTCCTTCAGCCGAGTCTCTTCGCCGTTCATCGAGCGGATGTCCTCTTCGTTGAGGTAGACGTTGATGAAGTTCCTCAGCCTTCCGTTCTCGGAGTAGAGGTACCTGCCCAGGTTGGGGTAGCTCTTGGTGAGCGCCTGAAGCGCGTCCTTCACCGTCTTCGCGCTCAAGTCCAGCTCGTCTCTGTTGTTTGTGTGCTGCCTGAGGACGGTAGGAATTACCACCCTGACACCCGTTGAGGTCACCCCTCTACCACCTCGATCGGCTCCTCCGCCGCTCCTGTGCGCTTCTCGTTCGGGGTCCACGACTTGCGGTCGTTCGTTCCTCCCCTCCCCACCGAGACGACCAAGTAGGAGTACCAGGGAAAGGCATGGTCCAGGTCGAATCTGGAGAGGGTTGCGGGATAGTCGGGGTGTGAATGGTAGATTCCAGCGACGACCAACCCCCTCTGAGAGGCCGCCCTATCCGTCCGATAGAGTTCAAGCGGGTCTATGTGGTACCTGTCTTGCTTGGGCCCCGGATACTCGTTCTTCATCCTTACGCAGTCAACCACCTTCTTCTCACCGGTCGCGATTAACAGGCCGCAGCATTCCTCGGGATAGGCTTCTCGGGCGTGCGCATCGATTTCGTCAAACACTCTCCTCGGAATCTTTAGTGTCAGCTCTCCTCACCTTACTGAAGGTAATTCTACCCTGGGAACAGGGATTCGTTATGGGGTACTTATGACGATCGACGGCCCGAAGTGTGTCGGGAGGCCTCGGGATGCTCCCGATCGGCTCGGCCGATAATGTTGCCGTTGTCATTGTCTACCCTGCCTCGCCTCCACTTTTGCTAGTGATGGTATAAATAGCATTGACAAGATTATTCCGATAGGAATAATTGGCTTTCGCGCCCGTACGTCAGAGGCAGCGCAGGCGTCTCAGGATAGTGACATCCGCTTCGCCGACTCGTTCTGGACCCAGAGGCCGAGGCTGGAGAGAATGATCACAGCCAGAAGGGCCAGCTCCAATGGAAGTCCCACGAAGGTCAGGACGTTCAGGAGGAGGAACCCGCCGAAAATCACCGAGACCAGAGAGAGTATCTTCGCAGCCAGAATCTTTCCGACGACGAAGAGCACCAATCCGACCGAGAGGGATGCGAGTGCGGAACCAACGATGGCCTGCGTGATGGCGTATCCCGCATAGCCCAGACCAAGACCTATTGCGAAAGATAGGAAAGACATCCCCAGAAGTCCCCCGAGCAAGAATCCGACAAGCTCGGCCACGAGGGTACCAAGGGAACCGAGGAAAGCCGCTCCGAGGATGCCGCCGAAGTAGGCCCCCGCCAACCCTCCAAGAATGAACGCGACGGCTTTTATGACGCGACGCCCGAAGAAGATCAAGAACAGAGCCGCAAGTAGCAGTGCCACTAGGAAGATGGGGGTTGCGAGCCCGCTAGGAAGTAAACTGGAGGGAATGCTCTCCAAAGGGCTTGTCATGTTATCAGCGCATGACGAGGAAGCCGCTCACAGTTGAAGGTTCACCTCTGGTGGAGTTTGCGGGGGGTGGAATTTGAACCCACCAATCGTCTATTCGTGGCAGACTGAATGAACCTGTTACCGATTCAAAAACTAGTGAACCATTTAAGACCGCGAAGAACCGGAGTTGGTTGCACCCGTGGCCCAGATAGTGTAGTGGTTAGCATAGGAGGCTGTGGAGTCCTTCGCGGGTACCTCTTGACGGGGGTTCGAATCCCCCTCTGGGCCTTCTCCAGTCCCAAACTTCCTATCTTTGAGCCGTGAAACCTTCTGAAATCA
>VBPP01000323.1 GCA_005877365.1 Nitrososphaerota archaeon | reverse complement strand
TTTTCGTCGGGTCCTCCAGGTTGTGCCTGGCTGCCTGGAGCGCGGCGAGGCCGAACGCCCCTATTCCTGACTTCTCGAAGAGCGCGAGCTTTGACATCCAGTAAGCCTGAGCGACGCACTCATCGCTGCTGAAGTTCTTCGAGTCGACCTCGTCCCACGGGAGGTCGACTGGGCTCCAGTTCTGGGGAAACCAGAGCTCGTACGTCTTGAGCAGCACCTCGGTATCGACATCCCAGTTTCCCGGGAAGAGGTTTGGGGCACCCTCTCCCTTTTTGGACAACGGATAGAATGAAATGCTCCCAAATCACTTAAAGATTCCCCCGAATTCTCGGGCTGGCTAGGCAGAGGCAGCCTTGACTATGATCGTTCCCTTCATAAATGCGGGGTGGAACGTACAGTCATAGCTGTAGGTTCCGGGGACAGTAAATGTCTGAGTGAAAGTGCTTCCCTGCCTCAAGGGTCCCGAGTCGAAACTGCTGGGTGCCCCGGGCAAGGAGGTGACGGTATGCGGGATCGAGTCCTGGTCGACCCAGCTAATCGTGTTGTTTTTCCCGATGACTACGGTTATTGTCGCGGGGTCGAAGTTCAGATTGTTTGTCTGGATCCCGACCCCACTAGGTAGCTTAACAGTTATTCCTTGGATCTGCCCGCCGCCGCAGTTCTTCGTGCAGTAGATGGGCGTTAGGTTGAGTGCAAGCACGGCACCCACAGAGAGCGCGAGGACTAGCGCAACGATGAGTACGACGGCAGTCGTGAACTTTCCGGGGCCGTAATCCTCTTCCTCTTCCTCCAAGCCAACCACCTAGTGACCGAGGCTCGCGAACATTCCAGCAAGTAGAGCCAGGAGGAAGAAGAGGGGGATGATCGAGAAGATCTTGAGGGACCTCTGCTCGTACCTGATGTGCATGTAGAAGGCGAAGATGAAGATTGCCTTGCTCAGGGCGAGGACAGAGATCGCGTAATTGACGAAGACGTCACCGGCGTAAGTGTAGAAGAGAAAGACCTCGACGACAGTCGCGGCCGCCAGGTACACCCAGATCAAGAACATGTCGAGAGACTTCATCTTTTGCACCTCATAGGAGGTAGAAGAGCGGGAAGAGGAAGACCCATATTATGTCGACAAAGTGCCAGTACAGCCCGAAGTACTCGACCGTGTCGTTGTTCTCCTTGGAGAAGCCACCGTTCATCGTCCTCTTTATCAGGTAGGCAAGAAGAATCAGACCGGCCGTCACGTGGAGCCCGTGAATTCCTGTCGTGACGAAGTAGGTCGACCCCGGTAGGCCGCTATTGAACCAGAAACCCTTCGAGAACAGGTCCGCCCACTCCGATGCCTTGATCCCGAGGAAGAGCGCGCCGAGGAGGAAGGTCGTGGTCAGCCACATGAGCAGTCGCTTCTGATTCCCCGCCCTGATGGCCTGGATCGCGAGGACGACGCTAAGACTACTCGTCAAGAGGACCATAGTGTTCGTCAATCCTATGGGGATGCTGTGAATCGTTCCCGGCGACGGCCAGCGCGGGATGTCAGCGCGAATGAAGAGGTAGCTACCTAGTACACCGCTGAAGAGGATGACTTCGCCGGCCAGAAAGGTCCACATACCCAGCTTTATCTTCGGAATCTTCGAGAACGGCCACAGCTCGCGCCCTTCCTCCTCCGGGACGTGGAACCTTGACCAGAGGTCGTCCCGTGCCCACCCGTAGAGCGACCACGCAATAACCACGAGGCCGACGAAAATCACAGGCCACCCCACCCCCAGCTCGAGGAGGGAGAAGCCAAGCATCGCCAGAGTAACTCCAATCGTGAGTGCGATCGGTCTCGAGCTGAGGTGTTGCTCGTGGTGCTCGCTCGAGCCGTTCCCGTTCGTTGGCATCCCGGGGGCGTCCAAAGCCTGGATCGAGGGCATTCCTCCCCACTCGGGAGCGAGGCTTCTCCAGGGATTGGGTGGAGAGACGATTCGACCTCTGACGCCGATTACGAGGTTCGCTATCAGCAAGAACTGGGCGACAGCGAAGATTACCCCTCCGACCGAGGCGATCAGGTTGAGAGTAGACCAACCGGCATCAATGGAGTAGGTGGCGATCCGCCTGGGCATCTCATACAGAAAGAACATGGGGAAGTAGAGGAGGTTGAACCCTATGAAGGAGATGATGAAATGAAGCTTTCCGAGCCGCTCGCTGTAGAGGTGCGACGTCATTTTGGGGAGCCAGTAGTAGATGGCGCCCAGCAAACTGAATATCGCGGCGCCGACCATGACGTAGTGGAAGTGGGCGACGACGAAGAAGGTGCCCCTGAAGACCACATCGAGAACCGGCGAGGCGAGAAAGACTCCCGTAATCCCTCCGATGATGAAGAGGATGATCGCCCCGACGGCGAATAGAAGAGGTGTTGTCATCCTGATTTGGCCACCCGCGAGAGTGCGAATGAATGAGATCGTGATGACATCGAATGGTAGGGAGATGAGAAGGGTCGTGACGCTGTAAAACTGCTGGTTGATTACGGGGATTCCCGTGATGAACATATGGTGCTGCCAGACAAGGAAGCTCAGCGGGACAACCGCCCCCGCAGTCGCGGCAATGATGATGTTCTTTCCGGCCAGGGCTCTCCCCGCGAGGGCGGGGAGAATC
>VBPP01000322.1 GCA_005877365.1 Nitrososphaerota archaeon | reverse complement strand
GTCGGCGCACGGAGTGAAGGTAGCCTCCCTCGGCTTCTTCTACAAAGACGAGACTCCCCTCATATGGAGGGGCCCGATGGTCGCGGGAGCTGTGCGACAGCTTCTAACGAAGGTAAACTGGGGGGAGCTCGACTACCTGATAGTTGACCTTCCTCCTGGCTGCCTGCCTGCCGGAACTTTTGTTACAACGGCGACCAATGTTCCCAAGCCTATCGAGCAAATCCAGGTGGGTGATTTAGTAATGGCCTATGACGGGGAAAAGCTGGTACCCAGGAGGGTCCTGGGCGTCTTTCCGCAGGGAAAGCAAACTGTGTTTCGATTGAAAACACCGAACAGGACAATTCTGGCGAGCGCGAATCATCCATTTCTGAAGTACCATAGGAAGATAGACTGGCACAGGCTCGACGAACTCAAGGTCGGTGATCGGATAGTTGTTTCGAACTTCATCGAGGGCGGACAGCCGATGGCGCTTCCCACAATAGACCACGACTCCGCCCACATAACCCTACCGAGCATCACAAGCCCTGAATTCATGCGTATAGTTGGTCACTTTGTCGGCGAAGGATTCGTGAAGGTTCAACGGGGAAAGAAGGAGCCCGTTGGTATCAGAGTTTGCGAACCGAGAGGGAGCAAGTTCAGGAAGACCTACGAGGACCTCTACAGAAAGGTCTTCAATTGCCACATCTTCGAGGACAACGACGGCCAGAAGTTCGCAGTTGCGTCTACGCCGCTCGCAAAACTCTTCAGAGCGCTCGGCCTTGACCACCGCGCGCGCGAGAAACGGATACCGGATTGGGTGTTCTCTCTTCCATCCGACCAGCGCCAGGGCTTCATACAGGGGTACGCCGAGGCGGACGGCACAATTCGGCACCGTGCGGCCACGAAGGCGCTCCCTGACTGGAAAGGAAGGTATCGCTTCGTAACGATGGAGCACGACACCGTTGCTGTTGAAACCACGAACGAGATGCTAGTCCGCCAGTTGCACGAGCTATGCCTCATGAGTGGTCTGAGGTCGGATAACATCAGAGTTGAGCATACGGAGGAGCAGCAGCTACCCGAGGGGAGGGTAGCGCGCCACAGCACATCGTATTGCTTCGACTTTTCCCTGAAGGTGGACAAGAATCCCTTCAAACTGGCGCGGGTGACTGCCATTGAGCCAGCCGGAGAGGTCGAAACCTACGACCTGCAAGTTGAGCAGTACCAGAATTTCATTGCCAACTCGATCATTGTCCACAACACAGGGGACAGTTCTCTCACCCTCGCCCAGACTGTGCCGCTGGGCGGGGTCATCATCGTCACCACGCCCCAGGAGGCCGCGCTCACAATCGCGACGAAAGCGCTCGCGATGTTCAGGAAGCTCGACGTGCCCATCCTCGGCATCGTCGAGAACATGAGCTACTTCCTCTGCACTCACTGCGGCGAAAAGTCTTACATCTTCTCCACTGGCGGAGGGAGGAGGGTCGCGAGCATGCTGAACGTCGACTTTCTCGGCGAGATTCCCCTCGAGACTAGGATCAGAGAGCAGTCGGACCTCGGTGCGCCTGTCGTGGCCGCCTTCCCGAACTCCCCCGAGGCGAACATCTTCAAGGACTTCGCCTTCCGCGTCGCCGGGATGATTAGCAT
This sequence comes from Nitrososphaerota archaeon, assembly GCA_005877365.1. Classification (GTDB taxonomy): domain Archaea; phylum Thermoproteota; class Nitrososphaeria; order Nitrososphaerales; family Gagatemarchaeaceae; genus TA-13. The sequence goes on along the minus strand of VBPP01000322.1, from coordinate 959 downwards.
AGTCGCCTACGCGAAGGTCTCGAAATGAGCGAGGACAAGTTACTCGTCGGGGCGGAACGGCGCAAGAAATCGAAGAAGAGGAGGCGGGGCCCCTACAGGAAGTCCTGGTCTCCTCCCCAGGTCAAGAAGAGCGCTTGACCGCAATCGCGTCTATCTCGACTCTCGAACCCCTCGGCAAGCCCGCTACCTGAACGGTGCTTCTCGCAGGGGGGACCCGGGGGAAGTGCTTCGCGTACTCCTCGTTCATCTTTGAAAACTCGGCGAGGTCTGTCATGAAGACGGTCGTCTTCACGACGTCTTCGAGGGTGAGCCCGACCTTCGCGAGGACCTCCTTCAGGTTCGTCAGCGCCCTGTTTGTCTGGGCGACGACCCCGTCGACAAGCTCCCCCGTTCTCGGGTCCAGCCCTGTCTGCCCTGAGCAGAAGACGTAACCGCCGACCTCGACCGCCTGTGAATATGGGCCTATCGGTTTCGGTGCCTTCTCCGAAAATACTGCGCGCTTCATCGTCCCAGTGGTGGTAGCACATAGTAATAAGTCGACGGAGCGAGCTGTCGAGAGAATGAAGACGACCAGAGTAGGGACCGGAATGGTGCTCGAGGCCTTCGTGATCGCGCTCGCGATTCCGCCGCTTCTCGTCTTCAGGATTCCATGGGTTCCCGGACCGCTCGCCCTCCTCCTAGCACAGGGAATCATACTCTATGCGGTCCACTGCCCTTCGCACTACATCGTAGGACGAATGGTGGGCATCAGATTCATCGGGCTCGTTGTCGGGCGCTCCGCGCTCAGGAAGTCCAGCTCACGGGTCGTTCGATTGATTGGCGAGAGGGCAGTGACACCGGTTCTAATCGTCGATAAGGGTTCGTTGGCCAGCGTGTCGCTTCTGCGCAGGAAGGCCATGTTCTATTCGGGGGTCACGGCTTCGACAACCGCTCCGTTCCTCGTCGCGCTCTATGCCTCG
>VBPP01000012.1 GCA_005877365.1 Nitrososphaerota archaeon | reverse complement strand
GCTATCGAATCAATTTCGTCGATGAAGATTATGGTTGGAGCTTTCTCCTTGGCCTCCTTGAATATCTCTCTGAGTCTTGCCTCTGATTCACCGTAGAACTTGCTCATGATCTCCGGACCACCTATCGGAATGAAGTGAGCGCTGCTCTCAGTAGCTACGGCCTTTGCAAGAAGCGTCTTGCCGGTTCCCGGCGCACCGTAGAGGAGAACTCCCTTCGGTGCTTCAACACCCAACTTCTCGAAAATCTCAGGATGTCTCAGCGGGAGCTCTATCATCTCCCTTACCTTCTGGATCTCGTCCTTTATACCACCGATATCTTCGTAAGTTACCTGAGGAACTCCCCTCGGAGCTTTGCCCTTCTCCGAAACGACGAAGACCGTTCTCTGAGTTATCAGCGCTGCGTCTGCGAACGGACTTACTCCGATAACTTGGAAAGTGAGCCTCCCACCGAAGTAGGGTACGATCACGTTGTCCCCCTTCGTTACCGGGACGCTCTCGAGGGCATCCGCCAGGTATCTCTCGTCGATAGGCGGTACCGCGTCAAGTGGAGCGACCACAACCTTCTCTGCTGCCGGGGCCTTGACTTTCTTTACGATGACCATGTCACCGATAGCGACGCCAGCGTTGTTCCTGATGAGACCGTCGATCCTTACCGTTCTTTTGCCCTCGTCCGAGGGGTAAAGAGGGAAGCACTTCGCGACTGTGCGCCTCTTTCCTTTGATATCAATTACGTCTCCCGTGGAGGCGTCCAACCCGTCCATCGCGTCATAATCTAGCCTTGCCACACCCCTACCTACATCGCGAGTGTATGCCTCGAGAACTTTGAGCTGGACTTGCTGCTGACTCACGCCTTTATCACTTAACACAATTCTGACCTTCCTGCCAACCTATTAATCCACCAGTTGTCTGTTGCTACCATGGGCTCGGGAATTAGAGCCAAGATAGCATCTTTCACGGGTGTTAACTTGACGCGCTCTCTAACTTCTCGTTGACCCTCGTTTTCTTCGGGGCGATGTCATCGGAACCAGAAACTGGAGCTGGATTAGAAAGTGGTATTACGGACTGGTCAGAAGGCGAACTTGGCGGCAGCGATGGGGTGCTTTTGTGGTTTTGTATGTGGGGTGGATGAGCTGAAGGTGCACATAAACAGGGTTCACGGAGCCCGAAATGGCGACTGGAGAGCCTGGGTATCTGAGTAGACTTAGAGAATGATGGCCGAGCATCATTGTCCAACTTTGGTACTTAGAGTTGCCATACGTGCTTTATGTGTGGCAGGCATCTTTGCGCTTTGGGGCAGTTCTTAGGCGGGCGGACCCGAATCTGCTCATCGCTGTGTGCAGGACTGCGCCTTCCTACCTGTGTTTCAACCTGAACAAGAGACCATCCGCTTTGCCGTATGGGTAGAGTTTCACGTCCTCAGGTTTGACCTTCATGCGCGGATGAACGTCCTTCAAATAGGAACAAACCACAGCTGTTGCTTCCTGCGCTCTCAGTCGGCTCCCAAAATACTCGCCGATTGTGAAGGGACCGGGAAAGTAGTCCTCCAGCTTTCCGTTCGAACCAACAATGAAGATCATGTTCGCTATCAGCTTATCCTCCGCAGGAATTCTGTATAGCGAGGCGTAGACTGTCCGCTTCCGGTTCAGCTTCTTCATGCTCTCACCTCTTATTCTGCCTCCCCTGATATCGCCCTTGATTCTGGAATAGAAGGGGGGAAGGCGGTCTTTTCATGGATTTGATGTAGATGTCTAGCTCTTCTAGCTTGTCTGCGGGCTGCAACCTGATCTCGTCTCTGAAGATGCGGGCAAATCTATCTCTTGAATTTGGAAGTTGCCAGTGAGCGAAGTAGTTGTCCTTAGTTCTCGAGATACGAGTAGGTAAGACGTAGTTGACTATCCCCGCTTTGAACAGCACGAGAGCTGTCGACGGAAGCGACACGGGTGGACACCCGTATACTTGATATTGGCAGTGTCTCTTAGGTTTTCCCGTTGGCAGTTTTCAGCCCAAGTTTCAGCAGGAAGCCCCTTCGTTTCTCCGAAGTTGTCGTTCTTCGCTGACCTGCTGTCCTCTCGGATAGAATCTCCTTGGTTTACCGCTTCACGCGGCATTCGCTGATAGATCAAAATGAAGCATGCTTTCCCCTTCCCTGACCCATTGGGCCCCCCCTGACGTGAAATCCCCTGTTTCTCGCTCAGCCAGACCCGAGAAGCTCAATCCAGACCCCGTCCGGGTCTTTCACATAGACCTCGGTTCCCTTCGAGTCCTTCGGAGAGATCGCAGGTTCGGCGCCACTCTTGATTAGCTCTTTGAACGCCTTCTTGACATCCTTGACAACGAATGCGAGGTGGTCGAGCTCATCGCCCGCCGCATATTCGGAGTAGAACTTGCTGCCTTCGGGATACCAGTTAAGCTCGAGCATCTGCCTCGAGCCCTTTCCCCGCAGGTGGACATACTTTCCGCCGTGAGGCATCGTCCCTTTTCCGACGACCTTCAACCCGATAACCCCGGTATAGAAATCAAGCGACTTCTTCAGGTCCCGCACCCTGATTCCGGTATAGTAGAACCGAAATATCATGGTATCTATGTCCTCAGGGTCTCTGACTATAAGTCCTATGACGACTTCGATGGGTGCGCCTATTGGAGCACGAATTGTTTCCGCACGAAGGATCGTTGCTATCGAAATCTTATCATCACGCCACCGGGCCGCGAAGTCCTCTTCAAAGTCTCGCGTCCAGGCGCCAGGAATGGATATAGTATCGGAGAAAAATAAGATTTGTGCATGCGAAGCACGCAGCATCTCTCGCAATCCTGGCTTTACTAATGATGTTCAGTGCTTCTCCTATCGCTTTGGCCTCCGAATCCGAGTCGACACGCTTCAAGGCAAGCTTTTCCGGCCCATTTCAAATCATTGCATCGACGTTAACGACAATAACTGTCGCAGTCACAGGAGAGGGAAGAGCCACCCATCTGGGTGATTCGGACCTCTCAGCAACGGTAACTATCGTGCTTGCCACAGGCGTGGGAACTTCCACCGACACGACAATTACAGGAGCAAGCGGGGACGAGGACGAGGGCAATCTGTTTCTTACAACCGTGACGTCCGAGACTCCTCCGTCTCCTCAGGGAATTATCATGCTTAGTGGCACATACACCATCACGGGTGGAACTGGGGAACTTGGGGGTGCTACGGGTTCAGGAACCGTCTCTGGGACAGTCTCCATCCCCGCCGGTACAGTTTCCCAGAGCTTCAGCGGGACCATAACTTTACCCGACGAGTAAAGAGAGCTCAGAGCCAGCTGAGCAACTCCTTCTTTTCTGGATCGCCCTCTAGCGTTGACGACCCTCGCCGCCTCACCTCGGGCTGCCGCCGAACCCCACCTCTAGGAAAATTACTCCTTACGGGAGCGCGACAATGCCACCGCCTCGTCTCATGGTTTTAGTTTTGGTTTGGAGAAGCGGAAACTTGCAAACGAATATATCGCAACAACCGAGAGAGCTATGGCCGGAATCCTCGGATCGAGTGGGTACGCAGGAAATCGGAAGCCATCGATTAGTGATTGAGTCATTGAACTCTGGAGGCTTGTTATCAACGTCGAGTTGAATACAACCGTTGTCGAAATTTCCACGTGCACGAATCCCGCTCCCACGGCCCTAAGATACCGCCCTTGCGCGTTGTTCGTTCCCGCCAACACTTCATACTTGAATCCATCGAAGATTCCGACCGAAATACCAGATGACTGCAGATGTGAGGTGATTGACTCCAGCGCTCCATTCGCCCCTCCATCGCCAGTACTGACGACAACCCAAGGATATCCTGGATGGCGGACCGCGTCGAAGCTGTGTATCTGAATCACGACCGAGCCAAATTTTGCAAAAGCCTCCGTCGCCGCCTCAAAGACACTGAGAGTCCTATGTGCCATGTCGGTCTGTCCGTTCAGACCAAACGTCCTTTCGACTCCAGAGACGAAGAAGCCGTAGGCTCGTGGGTAGCTACCAATGAACACTTCGTACGCGATATTTTGGCTATTGAAGTCAGTCACCGGATGAGGGGCTTCAATAATTACCCGAGGGTGTTTTTCTCCGTCCTGTTTTGCGACGAAGAAATACGTACCCCAGCCTCTGTTGACGTCAGGACCTTCGAGAAGAACATAGTACCTGTTGCCGGTGGTTGAATCATTTACCGGCATTATCTGGTAGTTGATCTGGCCTGCGACCGAAGATGCTTTCAGAAGAGAGTTGGTGTCATTCTTCGAGATGCCGTTGTCGATTAGAGAAAAGACCGTTCGCATCGTTGAAAGGTCCGCCTGCGTGGGTTCGGTGTAATTGCCGGGTACAACGCCGATGAACTTCTGCTAAACACGAATGAAGACCTGCTTGAGCGGCTCCGTAGTCCAAATCAAGGTCGAGGACTGAGGCGATGATGCTGCCTCAGAGCTTCTGATAGACAAGAACTGTTGGGAGGGAATTGAAAGGAGCAGGAACCAGACGGCGAGGACCCACACGAGCCACTTTTCCTTCTTACCGGCGAGGTTCAAGGGCCTCCACTCACGCACTCACTCACTGCCCGGTGATGAGGTACAGTAACACGTAGGTAACGACGGAAACGACTACGAGGGCATACATCGTCCTGCTCACCCCCTGCCGCTCCATACTATTCGCAACTAAGCCCGGTATGATGAAGCCTATGACTTGAAAGAACCCCGTAGGACCGATACTGGAGACCTGGGCTATCGTGAGACCGACCGCCACGACGGACTGGATCGTCCATGCCACAAGAAAGCTCATCAACATCATGAAAGAGAATTTTCTTCGTCCAAAGAGGACGAGGTGGTTCGATACCTTATTGATGAGGGAAAGAGTCACTATGGCCACGGCGAAAGTCGAAAGAAGCATGTACGGCCTGTCCAATGTCAGAGCGACATAACCTGGGACAATCACCCCCCCAGGGACGAGGTTCAGTCTTTCATAGAATATCATGCTCACTCCGATCCCGATCGCGATTGCTATCTCGGCGATGTCGAGCGTAACGCCGTAGACTGCCATTACCGATGACCACCCGCGATTTGGCGCACAGTCTTCTCCTGCATATCCTCAAACTCGGCGATGAATCCCTCTATTCCGATCATGTTCCCACAGCCGAAGAGCGCGATTGGGCGAGCATACCGAACGGCGAGCCCTCCGAGAAAACGAAAGATTTCCTCCGACTTCACTGGACCCAGGTCGTGGATCTTTTCCTTGGGATATCCCTCCCTCGTCGCCTGAGCCACGAAAAGGTTCGCGGTCTTGCCTGCGGTGATAATTTCGCCGAACGGCATCTTTGCCATTACCTGCGCGAATTCGAGGCTTCTTGTGATTCTGTCGTCTCGTGCGTGAAACAGCCCGATAAGCATCCGTCCTTCAATGAATCCCCTGCGTGTCAATTCTTTGAGGACGATTCTCGTGGAGTCGACGTCGTTCACACCAAAGGCGGCGATAAACCTCACACTCTGCCCGGCTATCTCAGTGTCCAGAATGCGCGTCAGACCCGGATCCGCCTTGGCCTCCATCATTCCGTCTATCGCATCTTCCGAGCGTATGCCCAACAAGCCGCAGACTGCGAGCGCAGTCGCTATGTTCTCTTTGAAGATCATGTATGGAAACTTCTGTAGGATTTCGTCGGCGACCGAACTCTCATCGACCTCGATAACCCTCGCAGCCTTTTCTTCCGCACTCCTTCTTATTACCGGCAGATACTTCTTCTCGGCAGTTACAACCAGACCTTTTTTTGGTATGATCCCTGACAACGTCCACGCGACGTCTTCCAGAGTCGGCCCCATAACGTCCAGGTGATCAGCCCGAACGTTCGTGATGACGGAGATGGTCGGCCTAACAAACTTGCTTTCAGCGGTGATGTTCCTAGGCCTGATCGACATGCACTCGAAGACGATCGCATCCGTCTCCCCATTTGAAGCAACCTGGCCGATTATCCTGCGCTGCTCCCTAAGGTTTGGTGCCTCATGATGCTCTCTTATTCTGTGTTCGACGGCATCTTCATCTATGAGTCTCGCTGCCTTTCCGGTCGTCTTCGTTATTACCTTAAGGCCGTGATGTCTCAGCGCTGCCCCAATCAACCGAGTCGTCGTAGTCTTTCCTCGAGTTCCGGTCACGTGTATCCTGGTTGGGATTTTCCTTACCGCCTTCAGGCTGGCAGAGTATTCGCGAGCGAGTACGGCGGAGAAACCCAACACGATTGACCCGATCAAGACGCCGGGTGCTTTCACGAGTCTAACATAGTAGTCAACGCCGTACCAGTGGTACACAGGCCACAGAAGAGAGACTAGGGCTTGGTTGGGAATCGCTCGAGGAAGCCATATAAGCAGAAAGGCAATAGCGAAAACGATTTCTGCTGCGTGGCGCAGCGTGATCTTTCTCGGGTTCATTTGTCGACAAGCCTGGGGCGTTTGCTCTTGTGTTTCCCTTCGTATGCCACGGCTACGAGTATCACGAGTAGGATCGGTATGATGATGTACACCCACGAAGGAATGCCAGAAAGAGGGAGAGGCTGACCGCTTCCAGGATTGTTCGAGGTTGTTGTTGTTGTCCCGCCCGAGGTGCTCCCCGAAACGGTGGATGAAGAAGTACTGGCGGTCTGAGTGCTGATGGCGGAGAGGACGGCTGAATTCCGAAGCACAACGTAAGAATTAACAATCGTCGACACGCTCGCGATTGTCGTGAAAGCGAATCCTGGGTTGGTTGAGTTGAGGTAGAAGTTGAATGTCCCATCAGGATTTTGGATTGACACTGTATAGTTGATGATCTTTGAGGCTTGGTACAACGCGGAGTACCAATCGCTGGTTGACGACGGCCTGATATCATTGGCGATTGAAATCATATGAAAAGCCACATGAGGCGCCAAACCGTCGCCGCTGTTCGGAAGAGACATGTTTCCGCTCGGCTGCAGGTACAAGCCGGTTAGGAAAGATTCGGCTTTGAAAGCTGAGAGAACGTATGTCGGGTTCTTCTTCAGGTAGTACGCGGAGTCCAGGTCTCTTGCAAAATCCTCCACCAGGTACGATTTGTACGGTTTGGCGGAGAAGATGTCGCCGTCCGATAACTGCCTTGTTAGAAGCTGATCGGCGAGTTGCGTCTCAAGATTCTCGTAGGTCTGATTGAGCGACAATCCTTCTATTTTGAAATAGCTGTCCGTGTACTCAAGTGGCACGACGTAATGGATCAGTCTTGAGTAATCCACGAATGAGCTGGCCGAGTCTGCTTGCGCGGCAGTGAGGTTAAAGTGCAAGTTCAGGTCTTGAACAGCGCCCGTGAAGTCTGAGGATGGGGGCAACGGAGTACGGTTGTAAAATGCGAACCAGACGGAGTTCGCCAACGACCATGCAATTGTATCAAAGTACTCGAAATGGCTGGGCCTGTTCAGATAGATGTCCTGGGTGACGCTGATCAAATCAGACCTTGCTGTTTGGTCCAGTGTCAAGCCGTAGGCCCTCAGGAGAAACTTCTGGACGTCCCTGTGAATCTGCAGCTGAGTTAAGAGCGTTTGAGTCGGCCATATACCGAAGGCTATGTAATTCGGATTCTGCAGCAGGACGTGTTCTGCATTGATCATCTTCCTGATGAGTCCTAACGAGGTGGCGTTCCCAATCTCCAACTGGACATACGTCAGGACCCTTCCTGCCAGGGATGTCGAAAGAAGATTATTTGACAGACCGCTTATAATCGCGGTTCCGTTCGAAAGGCTCTTGGAAAGGACCCAGGCATAAGCACTTCTCATTGACGCATTCATTCCGGCGATGTTGAATGAAGGCGGGTTGACTGTCGACGCGGCGATGGCAGAAGATGGTATCGCAAATTTGGGCTCAAAAGACGAAATCGAAGGCCACAGAAGAAGGGTCGCGACGAGGACGACCAACATCCGTCGGGATCTCATCAACCTTACTGGCACTGGATTTGCACCTTCCAATTTTTTCGTAATAAGAATTGGCTATTCAGAATACGAATTACTGATACCAGCCTGCAGAGAGGACTGAAATTGGGGCACCCCAAGGCCCGATTCCAGCTACCAAAAGTGTTGCCTGGAGGTGCACACAGACGAAGATGACACCGAACCACTTCAACTATGTTTTTATCCTAGGTATTGGGCCGGATAGGGGAAAAAGTTGGAGTCTGAACCTGGGGAGGAAGAGGAGTCTCCACTTGTAGAGGAAGAGGAGTCTCAACTTGCGGAGGAAGAGGAGTCTCAACCCGAGGAGAAGAAGTTGCCCCCTCAACCTGCAGAGAAGAAGTTGCCCCCTCAACCTGCAGAGAAGAAGTTGCCCCCTCAACCTGCAGAGAAGAAGTTGCCCCCTCAACCTGCAGAGGTAATTCTGGCGCAGGAACAAGCTGTAAGCAGGGGGACTGGAGAAAAAGAACCGGAGGGAGGGTTCGGCGCCGGCCTGTTGGAAGGAACACTGATCCTGACAAATAAGAGACTCATCTTTGTTACCCTGGCGGAGGCGGAGGAAGATCTCTCTGAGCCAACTGACTTCAACCCTTTTGGAAAGCTGAAGTTGTTCTACTCAGACGCGGAAGACCTCAAATCAATACCTGCCGACCCGGACAACCTCATTGTTCCGCTCATCTCAGTCACCTCTGTCAAGGGGCATAGGGGGAACGGTGCCAAACCCAAGCTCGAGATCAAGTGGCTGGAGGGGAGAAGGGAAAGGAGCACTGAGTTCTCTCAGAGATTGACTGGGAAGAGAAGTAGGAACCTCGACGACTGGGCGCGTACGATGGAAAGGTTGAGGAAAGGAAAACTGTCCTTGGTATCCCTGCCAGAGGCTCCTGGACTGGACACGCTCGAGGGGCAGGTTCTCCGCGTACTCTCCGACTCGCAAGAGAAAGGGATACTGACAATCGGACATCTCGTGGAGGACGCATTCAAGATTGAGCTGGACCCTAACCAGGTGAAGGTCGCGAGCGAAAAACTTACCTCAGCCGGCTTGGTGAAGCGGCGGCGTGATTCAAGTGGCGAGAATTTCTATCATAAGCGCTCGCCGCTCGGCGATGACGATTCCTCCGCTTAGCTTCTACAAACACGGAGATGTAGTTGGGGTCCCCGGTTTGGTCGCGATCCGCTCCAAGAAACTCTCCAAATAGAGAACCTCAGGCTAGCTTGTTAGGGTTCCCTGATGGACCTCGCCGGAACCACGCGCCCGAGCTCCTTCTCACGCTCCCTGAAATCCGGCAGTAGCGAGCCTAGTTTCCTCTTGAACGCGACAGAATGGTTTGGCTCCGTCAGATGAACCAGTTCGTGACAGAGGATGTACTCGCGGAGCCTTTCGGAAAGTGCGATTAGTTGCCAGCTGAAAGACAGCCTGCCGTCCCGCGTGCAATATCCCCAGTTCCTTATCTCCCGAACGTCGGCCCGGTGATACTTTCTTACTCCCGCCTTCCGTGCTATCCCCGGGAGTGCCCTGATGACGTACCTTGACGACTCCTTCAGGAACCACCGCCTGACCAGCTC
>VBPP01000269.1 GCA_005877365.1 Nitrososphaerota archaeon | reverse complement strand
CTAATTGCGGGTACAGCAAATGCGAGTGAGCGGACGAGCGAGAGCCAGACGAGATTGTTGAGCGGAAGGCTCGGATGTTCTAGGCAGCGACAGCCGTCAATCTAGCCAGAAGTCACCACTATCGTCCCCTTCATCCACGGGTGGATCGTGCAATAGTACTGATATGTGCCGGCTTGGGTGAACGTGAACTTGAAGGTGTCACCAGAAGCTAACGTTTGGTCGAAAAGGGTTCCTGGCGTCTTCGTGACCGTGTGAGTCATCCCGTCTTTGTTCGCCCAGGTGACCGACTGTCCGACTTTCACTGTGAAGTTGGCGGGAACGTAGAATTGTCCGTTGCCCTGATTCCCTGCACCTTGAACTATCAGGACATCGGCACTCGTTCCAGAGTTCGCGAGGAGGCGAGCCTCCGTCGCCCCGGCAAGAGCGCCTATGACCAGCCCTCCGAGGATGAAGCCGACACCAAACAGAACGATGACACTTGAACGCGCCATCGTCCTTGGAATCCCAGGAAACGCTCCTTTGCGCCACACCATGCGCAACCCCAGAATCGAATAGACTACCGTGATGATAAGAACGGGAAGGATAGTCGCGGTCTCGAAGAACGTGATGAAAGCCGAGGGATTCGAAAGCGCCTCGACGGCGAACGCACCCTGGAACAGGATGAAAAGTACGCTTACAGCTATGGAAACGATGTACCCGATTCTACTACGCTTCCATATGCCAAACGCTGCCCCGAGAAAGAGGGCCAAGAATGGAAGCAGAATGAAGATGAAGGGCGGGAGCCCTCCAGGTTGAGTGGCGAACTGAATTATGACGACCACAAAAATTAGGACGGTGTACAATAGCCCCAAGAAGGGTACAAGTACTTCCAGAGGTCTGCGGGCCCTCGGTTCACCGAAGGTCAACCTGGGGATATCTCCTCTTGCACTGTTGGGGACGCTTTGACGGGGGCACTATTAAACAGGTGGCGACTTCCCCAAGTGTGCTCAGCACTGAGGACTCTGCATGCAGTGCCGAGCGGAACATCAGTCATCCAATCGAACGCGGGGGCAAACAATTAATCCAAGGAACCCTCGGATTATGGCTGATGCTATCCAGCCCCATCTGCACAGTCTGCGAATGCTCAGAAGTTTCGTGTGAGAGCTGCCAGAACCGCGATGAGTGCGCCAACTGCGCTTCCTGTTGCTGCTCGCAGGCTCACACGACTTGGAGGCGAGTCAGGATTCATCAGGGGGTCACGGTCGAGTACTTCAGCCTTGGATGGATGGCGATCGAGGTCATAGGCTCGATCGGAGTCGGCCTGCTCTCGGGTAGTTTCGCCCTCCTCGCGTTCGGGGGCGACAGTCTGGTTGAAATCCTCTCAGGATTCGCCACGACGCTCCATCTGAGGGGAGATTCCGCTGGTTCTAACGAACTTGGTGAGAAGACAGAGAAGGCAACGACGCTCCTCCTCGTGGCCCTCATTCCAGTAATCGGGGGAGGTGCGCTCTATTCCTACTTAACTGGGATCAGGCCAGAGTCCTCCCTGCTGGGGATCGCCGTCGCTCTCGGAGCCGTGGTAGTCATGCCCGTCCTCTGGGTGAAGAAGCGCGGAATAGGCAGGGAGACGAATTGTGCGCCTCTCCTGATGGACGCCATCCAATCGGCCACGTGCTTCCTAATGTCTCTCGCACTGCTCGGAGGTCTGCTCATCAACTATCTTTTCGGCATCAGCTGGGTGGATTACGCTGCCACGGCTGTTATTCTCGCCTTCGTAGGCAAAGAAAGCATAGAAGCGATCCGTAAGCCAACCTCTCTTCCAATAAGCATCCATCAACATGGGGAAGGATTAACCTCAGTCTAAGAGAGACCAAAATCCTATAACGATTAGCTAGTCATCGTCAAGTATGAGCCTCGAGAGGAGGAACCGGACGATGGTGAGGGCCCTCATCATCTCCCCCCTGATCGTGGCCGCTCTCGTCCTCTTCGGGGTGGGGCTGGGTTTCTACCTCGCACAAGTGACCAACATCCCTCCAGTTATACTCGCGGTGACCTTCTCGACTGTCGGTCTCTTCGTCTCCCTTCCGATAATAGTGAAGATGATAGACCGCATGATCGCGAACGAGTGAGTTAGGAGCGAAAGAGCGGGGCTCACTGTGCGCCGAGCTTGCGGAGCGCCTCTGACTTCGCCTTCTCTACCTTTGAGTTGGTCTCCTGGAGGGCCCCCTGATAGGCCTCCTCCACCCGTTTCCGGGCGGCCTCGAAGCTGTCCCCGACTATCTTCTTCT
>VBPP01000268.1 GCA_005877365.1 Nitrososphaerota archaeon | reverse complement strand
TGGAGAGGAGATGCCCAACACGGTCCAGATCCCAATTCCCGGCGCGATAGGGACTGGCCAGCTGCTACTACGGAGGGCGGGGGTCAACGCGACCGTCACTCTACAGGGGCAGCTCAGCAGCTCCTCCACCTTCTGGTTTGAGCTCCACCACCTCTACTCATACGCGGTCCTGAATTCGAGCGGGCTTGTCGAGAGGGACGTCAAGGTCGCCACCTCCGCGACGCTCCTGCTCTCCCAGACCGGGAATCCGACTCGCAACGCATCGATTGCAGCCGACGCGCCCATGAGAATAGGTAGATTTTCGCTTAGAGCCTTCTTCAGAGGCTCCTCTGGCTACTCGGTCTACGAAACCAGCGTCTTGATCACGGATAGTGCGAGCTGGGTCTGGTTGCGAGGCTGTACATCCACGATGGACATCGTATCTTCGGTATTCTCCTTCGACTTGCCGCTGGGCCCGTCGACGACCGAATGGCCGCGCACGGTCTACACCATGTACAGGTCGTCGGGGGTCGAAGGGCTATCGCTGGAACCGGTGCCCGTGGCGCCGGCGGTCATAAACGTGGTCGCCGTGCCCTGGCGTGAAAAGATGACAGCGGCTCGAATCGTCGTAGCCCCGGGTTCGGCCATCGAAGAACTGAAGGTCGTCAACGGAACCATATACCTCACGGCCAGCCACTATCCTCTCCCGCTCAACATTTCTGTTGCCATCGGCAAAGAGGTCTTCGAGACGCAGACTCTTCAGGTCGTGCAGCCCTACTCGATTCAGGAACTCGACGTCCGAGCGGGAAGGTTAGACCTGGTGGCTCGGCTGAACGGTTCGCCGGCGCTGGGAGCCGTCGTCGAGGTCATCGACCAGAAGGACGACACGCTCACGATGACCGCGGACGCTGGCGGGTCGACCTCCTTCCTGCTCCCCGCTGGCAGTTACAGGCTCAAAGCAAATCTGGGCAACGAAACGCGAGTGGCTCAGTTCGCGATACAGTACGGGCAGGAGCTACCCTTGTCCATCGAGTTCGGGAGCGCTCCGATCCAGACGCTTTCGTACTCCCTGGCAATCGCGGGGATCATCGGCACGGGGGCGAGCATCTGGGTGTGGGGGAGGCTGATAAGGGGAGGAAGAAGAAGAGCAAACCCTCGCTTCTCGATGAGCTAAGGGATTTCCTCTGTCAGCGTCCTGTAGCTCGAATGAGCCTCGACCTTCATTATGACACTCGAGGGATCGAGCTGCGGTTCCGTGCTCATCACCAGAAATCGTTCCCCTTCCAGTGGTTGAAAGACGAGGTTGACTCTCTCGTAGCTCAGAGTGAATGCGCGAAGCTTTCCGAACCAGCGCTGCCATCTCCTGAGTATCTCGCCGATCTTCTCGAGCTGCAGGTCGAGATCGCGTGCCTCGTCGTCGGGGTCGTGCGACTCGAGGTCCGGCCGCATCCCACCGGCTATGATGTACTGGCCGTGATAGACGGCGATGAAGCGTATCATCGGGTCTATGCCAAAGAGCTCGTCTATGAGGTTCTTGAGGGACTTCCTCTGTAGCTTCCTGTCGGAGGTCTGTGGCACTCCAGCACCGAAGGGTTGCTGTAACTATTAGGTTTATGCGGGTATCAGCTACCCAGGACCGCTAGGTAGGGTCCTTGGTCAGGCTCTCTGTCGACGTGGGGGGGACGTTCACCGACGCCGTGATGGTCGATGATTCGGGAAAGCTCTACGCGTTGAAGATCGAGAGCACACCGAGAAACCCAGAATTGGGGTTCGTCGATGCCGTAGTCGAAGTAATCTCGGGGATAGTCGACCCGGAACAAATCGAGAGCCTCGTCCACGTCGGAACAATCGGAAGCAACCTCCTCCTCGGTCAGCTCGGAATCCGTCTCCCCGCATGCGCGCTGGTAACTACCAAGGGATTCAGGGACGTCATCGAGATAGGGAGACAGAACAGGCCCGAGCTGTACAACATCAACTTCAGCCGTCCTCGAACGCTCGTCCCCCGGAGTCTGAGGTTCGAGATGGATGAACGCGTTGATTCTGATGGAGGTGTCTTGGTCAAGGTCAGCAAGACTAGGTTGCGGGAACTCGCTAGGAGGCTGAGAAACTCCGGTGCCGAGACGGTTGCAATCTGTTTCCTCAACAGCTACGTCAACGGCTCGAACGAGCGGGTCGCTGAAACGCTTCTAAAGAGGGCGCTTCATCGACCGGTCTACGCCTCCTCCGACATCGACCCCGAACAGAGAGAGTACGAGAGAGCGAGCACCACAGTTGTAAACGCGGTCCTGGCACCGGCGGTCTCCGGCTATCTGCGCTCCGCAGGAGAGGAGATGCGTAGAATCGGGATCACGGCTGAGCTGTACGTTCTGGGTTCTTCGGGTGGACTGCTCGATATCGCAGAAGTCGGTAGACGCCCCATTCTAGCGGTCGAGTCTGGACCCGCGGCAGGGGTGGTCGCAGCCTCGGAAGTT
>VBPP01000267.1 GCA_005877365.1 Nitrososphaerota archaeon | reverse complement strand
AACCCCTCGCGAGTGGGGACTGTCTACAGGGGGAGGGATTACAGGGTCAGGGCGGCCCGAGCCATCCACTCCGTTGAAGCTTACTCATACCTCCTCGAGGAGTTCGAGAGGCCCGGTGTCTTTCACCCCGAGAGGGCTAAGGCGTTGGGAATCCCCGAAGGGAGGCTCTGGGCGAGACTGCAGCACGGAAGGAAGGTCACCCTGAAAGGGCGGACCGTCAACCCGCGAGAAGTCACCGACCCCCCCAGACCCGGAAGAAAAGTGGGGTACTCCGGAGACACCAGACCGTCGAAGACCCTCACGAGGTTCTTCGCCCGCTGCGACCTCCTGGTCTTCGATTCAACCTTCTCCTCTAAGGACGAGGAGAAGGCCCTCGATAGAAAGCACAGCACCGCCCGCGAGGCCGCCCTCCTCGCAAAAGAGGCGGGGGTTGGTCAGCTCGTCCTGACACACTTCAGTGCGAGATACAGAAATGTCGGGAGGCTCCTCAGGGAGGCCCGCTCCGTCTTTCCTAACACCCTCGCCGCCCGGGACGGACTGAAGTTGGAGGTCCCCTACCAGACTTCGTAGGCGGTCAGCCAGTCCATCAGGGTTCCAATGTGGTCGGATTCTAGCTTCAGGTAGATAGGGCCGAGGGGAGACTCGTCCTCACGATTGCAGAGGGCGACTATGCCCTCGGTGGCCGCCTGCCTGTTCAGCATTATCGATACGCTCCCACCTTCGCTTCTCGTCAGGAAGAGCCTTCTCGCCGCGCTCCTCACCCTCCTGTCTCTCAGCTGTTCGCGTATCCTCTCGAGGCATCTTCTGCTACTCGAGCTTACTGTGATCGTGCCCGTCTCGTTCACCACCCGACACTCGCCCTCGCCGAGGAGATTCTTCATAGCCTTCAGCACCTTCTCGGGGTCTTCCGACCGCGATAAGCTAGCCCGAAGCTCCAGGCTCACGGAGAACTCACCTCCTCGCGGTCTCAATCCAACTCTTCGCCGTCCTCACAGCCATCCTAGAGAGAGCGTCGGGGGTGATGTGCTCGTTCGATATCACTTCATCCGCGAGGGCTATCGCCCCCCCGATCCCGACATCTAGTTCTCGCTCGTCCCGTTTGAGAAACGTCTCGTACGTGATCGGGTCATCACTTCGCCCCCTCTCCTTGAGAAGGGAATACCTCCTCTCCCTG
>VBPP01000266.1 GCA_005877365.1 Nitrososphaerota archaeon | reverse complement strand
GGAGTCGCGCCATCTTCCTCCTCGCCGAGGTGAGCTTCAGGTCGCCCCTTCCCATCTCGACGTAGTGGTCCCTGACCATCCTCAGCGCTTCCCCGTTGAGTGCCAGCCTCCTGTGCAGCCCCTTCGCGATCCCCGCAAGAGTCATGTCGTCCGGGGTTGGCCCCAGCCCCCCCACGACTACCATGAACTCTGGTTTGCGGCGGAGCGATTCCCGCACGGAGGAGGAGATTTCCCGGAGGTCGTCATCGACGGTCGTTATGCGGGACAGCCTCGTCCCCATCCGGGCAAGCCTCCCCCCGATCCAGTGGGCGTTCGTGTTGACCGTCTTTCCAATGAGCAGCTCCCTCCCGACCGTCAGGACCTCGACCCTCATCCAGCCCTGAATCCCCTTTGAACGCTTAAAACCGATGTGCTTCTCCCAACTATGAATGGCCCGGAAACGAGAGTATCCTTTGTTCCCCATGGTAGGGGCTGGGGCCCTCATTTACAAGGGCAACAGCGTCCTTCTCGTAAAGCGAAACAACGAGCCGAACAAGGGGAGGTGGGCTCTCCCCGGCGGGGTGGTCAAGGTGGGGGAGAGAGTCGAAGACGCCACCAGGAGGGAGGTGAAAGAGGAGGTGGGGCTCGAGATTGGGCTCGAGGGACTTCTGGACATATCGGACGACATCCACTATGACGGTAAGGGGAGGGTGATGTACCACTTCGTACTGGTCACTCACCTCGCCTCCCCCCAGGGAGGAAAGGTGAAGCTAAACAGCGAGTCGGATGAGTACAAGTGGTTCTCACCCACCGAAGTTCGGAGCGCCTTCGCGACCGACAATACGAAGAAGGTCGTTCAGCGATACCTGGACCGTCCGCGGTGAGCCCGGAATCAACAACTTCCACTAGTCAGATCACACGGCAACCCGCTTTAGGTTACCCTTCCTTCTTCCCGCTGAGCCACCACTCGAGGTAGTCTGACTGCTCTCGCTGCTTCTTCCTTCTCACGTCTTCCTGGGGCGTCTTCATCTTATACCGGATATCCGAGAGCTGCTCCCTCGTCAGAAAGAGTCCGCAGCTCTTGCACCCGTACCTCTTGGTTGTAGAGTCGAAGAGTAGGAGACCACCACATTCTGGGCAATACTGATCCAAGCTCAAGTCTGTCAGAACCCACCTTTCCTTAACCTTTGCTGTGTTTGATAATCAAACCGCGACTCGTTATATACCGTCTGCATGAAAGCCACTCGAGAAGGTGTGGCTGAGAAGGTCGTCCTCCCCGGCCCCGCGTCGAAGGAGCTGGGCGAAGCTATCGCGAGGAGACTCAGCCTGCCACTCCTCTCTTACGAGGTCAAGGTCTTCCCGGATGGGGAGACACGTCTCCGATTCGAGGAGAAAGTTTCTGGAAAGACAGTCCTGATTGTCCAATCGACCTACCCTCCCCCCGACCACAACCTCTTCCAGCTGCTTCTCGCCTCCCATCGCCTCAGCCAGGAAGGGGCGAAGGTCCACGCCGTCGTTCCCTACCTGGCCTACGCGAGACAGGATAAGGAGTTCGTCGCAGGGGAGGTGGTGAGTCTCGGCGTCGTCTCCCACCTCCTCCGCTCAGGAGGCGTCTCGCGCCTGACGACCGTCGACATTCACTCCGCCGAGGGTCTCTCACTCTTCGCGATGCCTGTCTACAGCGTTTCGGCGATCCCGAGCCTGGTCAGCTACGTGAAGAAGAACTTCAAGCTGAACCAGCCCGTCGTGGTCGCCCCAGACTTCGGCGGTTCCAAAAGGTCTGAAGCCTTCGCGTCCCTCCTCCAGGCGATGTTCGTCCAGCTCTCCAAGAAGAGAGACAGGGTCACAGGGCAGGTCAAGGTCGAATCCTCGAAGCTGGAGGTGAAGGGCAGAGACGTCCTCATCGTCGACGACATAATCAGCACGGGTGGGACGGTCAGGGCCGCGGGGATAGTCCTCCGCGAGGCCGGCGCCGCCAGGGTCATCGCCGTCTGCTCCCATCCGCTGCTGGTGGGCGACGCGATGGAGAAACTCGAGTCCGCGGGGATAAGAGAGGTCGTGGGCACGAATACTGTCCCCAGCGAGGTGAGTAAGGTGGATGTCAGCGAGGCGATTGCGGAGCACCTCAAGACAGTCACAGAATAGCATCGTGATCCTCCTCTCCGGGGAAGAGACTTCGCTTCCGGAAGCCGAGGCGCGCGCCGTCGTGAAGACCTACGACGAAGACGCCAAGGTCTCCCTCCTCGAGCCGAGAATCGTCTGCGCCGAGACGGAAGCCAACCCTGACATCATCGCACGACGCATTGCCTTTGCCAAGCGCGTCGGGACGCTCATCCCCGACGGGGTGCTCGACCGAGAAACCCGCCGAGAGGTCGAGAAGGCCAGCTACAGACTGAGGCATTTCAGGCTCGGCGAGGCGAGGGCGGTGGACCGTTCTTCGGTGGAGACCAAAATCTTGAACCAGCTGCACGGCAAGGTGAAGCTGGAAGATCCCGAGTACGAGTTGTCCGTAATCGAGGGGAGGAGGAAAGGAAGGACCTATCTCTTGCTCTCCAAGCCGGGAATCATGAACCAGGGGTGGGCGGGGCGGAGGCCAAGGGCTCGCGCGTTCTTCCACCCCTCCGCTATCTTCCCGAAGCTCTCCAGGGCTCTTGTGAATATCGCGGGAGTGAAGGAGGGAGAGACCCTTCTGGACCCGTTCGCGGGGACGGGAAGCATCCTTCTCGAGGCATCGATCGTGGGAGCGCTTCCGGCGGGGGTCGATATCAGCCGGAAGATGGCGAGGGGAGCACTCGCCAATGCGCAAAAATACGGTCAGCCGTGGCTCGGGATGATTCGGGCGGACAGCATGTCTCTACCCTTGACGAGGGTCGATGGGATCGCTACTGATGTTCCGTACGGGAGGGCTTCGAGCAGGATGGGGGAGGAATTGGGAGTGATCATCGACGGTCTGCTCAAGGCCGGCGCCGCTCTCCTCCGTCGG